>NZ_WTFC01000002.1:0-104019 GCF_009795795.1 Gilliamella sp. Pas-s95
CAAAAACGAGCAACATGAACAACTACGCTGATGCGGGCTTCGTCAACAACAACTACTGGACGAGTGACGCAACAGGTAGCAATGGCTTCAATGTCAACTCGAACAACGGCAACGTTAACAGCAACAGCGCTTCCAACAGTAATTACGCTGTTTGCACCGAGGCCTTATTACAGTGTGCTCTGCTATGAGTGAATTGGAGTTAATAGATGTAAACGGTTTTCTGTTTTGTAGGACAATTATGCACAATAAATTACCTAACTTTACTCAATCAACTTTTGTTCAACCTAAAATATTTAATGATTTAGTGACATTATACCAATGCTATTGGCAAACGCATTGCCACTTACCAAAGTCCTTTAAATTTACCACTGGCGAAGCGATATTGACCGAGCTAACTGAGGCAATTCGCTCTGCAGTATTATCTAATATAGTTGACCGAGATAACATCAAAGAATGCCAATCCGCCATTAAACAGTTACAACATATTCGCGCCTCGTTAGATGTTATCAAAGGGCTATTGTGTGTAGGTTGGAAAATGAAAATGATATCACACGGTGCTTTTGCTTCATTCAACCAATCTATCGACAACATCCAAAAGCAGACCACTGGTTGGCAACATTGGTTTATGGCGCAAGTGAATGATGAGGATTTAAGCTAAGGCTAAATCTAAAACAAAAACAAAATTAAAAAAGCGCATTAATTTAAACGTTTTTATTTCACAAAAAAACACCTTATTTACTCACAAAAAGCGGTCAGAAAAGGTATTGATTTTATTAAAGTTTTTCTGGCTGTTTTTTTAACAAAAACCGCCTAATAAAAACACAACAACCTTCCCAAAAACGATAGTTATGTTGTTTGTCCTATTCCGGCGTCAGAATGTGCCGACAACAGAGCGAGGTTAGCACGCCAAACAGGGATGTTTGGCGAGGCTATGCTTCGCCGGGAGCGAATCATAGCCGGTGCGTTAAGACCGAGCGGCGGCGGAGGGCAGCCGAAGGCCACATTCTGCAGCCAAAGCGTGGGTTGTTAGGGAATTCGCTTTAAATTCCCTAACTCGGACGTGGTCACTGTAGCTATTTTGTCCACCCAAGGTCAAAACGTCCGAAACCACCGCACCTAATTCATTCTATCCACAAACCCCAAAAGGCCTGATTTTCCGCTCAAAAATCGGTCAGAAAAGGTATTGATTTTATTAAAGTTTTTCTGGCTGTTTTTTAACAAAAACCGCCTAACAAAAACACAACAACCCATCCTTCAATATAAATATTTTTTATAACCTCAAAAAAAGATTGAAATCATTTGGTTGTTAAGTAACCATATGAACGTAATACCCATTTTTGCTAACGATAAAGCAAAACCAGATAAACTACATAATTGATGATAAGGATCCAACATGTTTAGTAACAAGATGGCTATTGCCGAGTACGATAAAGAACTGTGGGATGCGATAAAAGGTGAAGAACAGCGTCAAGAAGATCACCTTGAATTGATCGCATCAGAAAACTATACCAGCCCACGCGTAATGCAAGCACAAGGTTCACAATTAACCAATAAATATGCCGAGGGTTATCCCGGTAAGCGTTATTATGGTGGTTGTGAGTATGTTGATGTGGTCGAGCAGTTGGCAATTGATCGCGCTAAAACTTTATTTGGTGCTGATTATGCCAATGTACAACCTCATTCAGGTTCGCAGGCGAATTTTGCGGTTTATATGGCGCTTTTAAATACAGGCGATACTGTTTTGGGTATGAATTTGTCTGAAGGTGGTCATCTGACGCATGGTTCGCCGGTTAGCTTTTCTGGCAAGCTTTATCATATTGTGGATTATGGCGTTGATGATTCAGGACGTATTGATTATGACAAGTTAGCTAAAACAGCCCAAGAGTCTAAACCGAAAATGATTATTGGTGGTTTTTCGGCTTATTCTGGTGTGGTGGATTGGAAGCGTATGCGCGAGATCGCCGATAGTGTGGGTGCTTATTTATTTGTGGATATGGCGCATGTGGCTGGTTTGGTGGCCGCAGGTGTTTATCCAAACCCTGTTCCTTATGCTCACGTTGTGACTACAACCACCCATAAAACCCTTGGTGGCCCACGTGGGGGCTTGATTTTAGCTAAAGGTGGCAGTGAAGAATTATATAAAAAGTTAAATTCGGCTGTCTTTCCTGGGGCGCAAGGTGGGCCTTTAATGCATGTGATTGCCGCTAAAGCGGTGGCATTAAAAGAGGCAATGGAACCCGCTTATAAAGAATATCAACAGCAAGTGGTGAAAAATGCCAAAATGATGGTTGAAGTGATTATGCAGCGTGGTTATAAAGTGGTTTCTGGTGAAACACACAATCATTTGTTTTTAATTGATTTAGTCGATAAAAATATCACAGGTAAAGAAGCCGATGCGGCTTTGGGTAGTGCCAATATTACGGTTAATAAAAATAGTGTACCGAAAGATCCACAAAGCCCGTTTGTGACATCAGGCGTGCGGATTGGTACGCCGGCTATTACTCGCCGAGGCTTTAAAGAAGCCGAATCGCGAGATTTGGCTAATTGGATTTGTGATGTTTTAGATAATATCGATGACGAGCAAACTATTCAAGCTGTGAAAGAAAAGGTGCTTGCAATTTGCCGTCGTTTGCCGGTTTATCAGCATTAATGATCGTTTCATTTCGCCGACGATTGTCGGCGAAATGGTTTGTTGCTTTTATTTGCCAATATTGGCATTTGTGTCAGTTTTATTTTGGGTTTGTTGTTGTTTGTGCTGTTCTATATAGTGGTCAAGGTAACCTTCATGCCATAACCAGCCTCCTGTCGCTCCAATACCAAGTAAAATAGCTAACCAAAAAATGATAGCCAATTTGTGGTGGCGTTGTTTCATTGGATCTCGTAAGTTGCGTTTTGCATTGGCTGGAAGTTCTGCTTTGCTGGTGAGTAAGCTACCTAGCATTAAGTTGATTTTGACTTGTCCGTTAATTGCCCAACCTGATGCTTCTAGCAGTGGGCCAAGGGTTCTTCGACGCAATTTTAACCATGCCAAAATAACAGAAGGGCCAGAAATAATTAGGAATAATCCAATAAAAACCAAAGGCAATTGCCACCAAGCTAGCGCAAAAATAGCTTGGAATAGTGTGGCTAATGCCGTGCCGATTGCGCCAATGGCTAGGCCAATTGCGGCAAAAATACCTACGCTTTTGCCAATATCAAATTTATTGGCTGGGTTTTGCAATGCTTGTTCACTTGATTTTGCAACATCGGCATCTTTGCTGCTTGCCCATTTGTTTATCTGTTCGGTAATTACGCGCCCCATTCGTTGATAAGGTGCCCAGATTGCTTGTTGTATGCTGATAGGTTTGGTAATGATTTTGACGACATTGGCATCCCAGTCGTTGCCGTCGTTGTCAATAAATACGCCATTACGACCTTCAATCAGTAAATCACCTTTCCCCGCTGTCATAGCGGCAGCAATGAGTTGTTTTTGCCCGTGTCTGGTGCATTCACAATAGAGTAAGCAGAGTTCAGAGTAGTTTGCCATGGTGGCGTGTTTGGCAATATTATCAACTGCAACGCAAAGGGTTGCACAGCGTCCATCAATGTAGAGTTTGCCAAGCTGAAAGGCCGCTCGGGTTTTTAACGAAAAGAAGTCAGCAAAAGACACAAAGTTGACCAATAAGCGGTAAAGGTGTTTGTGGAATAGGACTAGCTTTTCTAATACGAGGACGTCGGATGAGGATATCGGGGTTTTGTTGTCTTGTTCAACCATTTGTGTAAATTCGTCCAGCAATTCACTGTTGGCTAAGTGGGCGATAGTGTTGCTTGGAATATCTTCTATGCTGGCAGATGGCGCGATTTCAACTTTTATTTGTGCTATTTCGGGTTTAGTGCTTATTAATGTGGTGTAAGTTTTTAAGCTGTGTTGGATGTTTTGCCATTCTTGCTCGGTTAGTAAGTCAGGATTGGCTAATGCTGGGGCGATGAGCGTTTTGAGTCGATTGACTTTGGCTTTCCATAATGGATTAAGCCCATTGACTAAGTCAAGTGCGTTGGTTGTGTCTATTTTTGATAGCGGTAATTGTGCTAAGGCGTCATCAGAAAGTAGCCCATTTTGGGTAGGGACGATGTACTTTTCGTCAACATTGAGGGCCGTTTGTGCTTGTGGAGCGTATTGTGCCAGTTCAACACGTAAAAAATAGTCGTCAATTTTGGGTTTGAGTTGTTGGATTAATTTCCATGTCTCGGCACTATTTTCACCAAATGGGGTTGGGGTCTTGCTTATTTGAGTTTGCCATTGTAGCCATGTTTTTAGGTTGTCGACAAAGGTGGTGGCTATATTTAGGTCAATGCCATCTTGTCCGCTCATGTCTTTTTGTGCACCGGTGGTGTTGATGGCGGTTTGGATGAATGTTTGCATGTCGGGCGATAATTCGCTTGATACAGGGAAGATTAAGTCACCGTTGTAAAGTTTGCTAGCGTTGATTTTTATTGATTGTTGAACGTCATCTTGCGTTAAGTAATTTACGTTGTTTTTATTTAAGCTAGCTAAGATGCTGTGAGCGGTGATCGATAGCTTTTCCCCTTGTGGGGTCGAGGTGTTTATTTGTGATAGTGACAGTGTTTCGCTTGAGCTTAAAATGCTGTCAAATGAGGTGATTTTGTCTTGTGTCCAGCTGATGGCATCAAGAATGTCAGGTATGCGAATTCGTCCATCTTTGTCTGAGTCGAGTAGTGCTAAGGTTCGCTCATCAAAATCTAGCCCTGTGGTCGGGCAACTTAAAGCTACCCATAATTTAGGGTCTAAATCAGGTAAATTAATAATGTCATTGGCATTTTTAAATACCACTTGATCTAATCCACCTACGCGCTGAAATGTCCACATGTGACTCATAGTTATCTCCACATCAAAATCTAAATAATATTTTGTACATTAATATAAACAGTATTTGTTTTTTTTGATAGAACAGAACAGTGATTTCTAATATTTGTGAGGCCTATTAACGTATCTTTGGTATTTGGTTTAGTTGCCTTGGGCAACTTTATGATAGAATAATGCCTTATTATTTAATATCAAAAAAAATCACTAATATGTCATTAATTAATCTTACCAATGCTTATCTTTCCTTTAGCGATGCGCCATTGCTTGATCATATCGATATGTCTATTGAACCAAACGAGCGTGTTTGTCTTGTTGGACGTAATGGTGCTGGCAAATCAACGTTACTTAAAGTGTTAAATAAAGAAGTGCCATTAGATGAAGGGCAAATTATTTATGAAAATAATGTGATTGTTTCACGCCTGCAGCAAGATCCCCCGCGCGATGTGCAAGGCAATGTGTTTGACTTTGTGGCAGAAGGATTACACGAACAAGCACAGTTACTACGAGATTATTACGATTTAGCTCATCGTGTTGAACACGATCCATGCGAAAGTAACTTGGCTAAATTAGCAAAAATGCAAGAGCAGTTAGATCATCAAAATGGCTGGCAATTAGATAGTCGTATTCGTAATGTTATTTCGTCGTTGTCACTTGATGGTGATGCCTTGTTATCTTCGCTATCTGGTGGCTGGCTTCGTAAAGCTGCATTAGCCAAAGCATTAGTTTGTCAACCATCGGTTTTATTGCTTGATGAACCAACAAACCATTTAGATATTCAAACCATAAAATGGTTGGAAGAGTTTTTGAAAAGCTTTAATGGCAGTATTGTGTTTATTTCTCATGACCGTTCATTTATTCGTCAAATGGCAACGCGTATTATTGATTTAGATCGGGGTAAAATTGCCTCTTGGAGCGGTAACTACGATAACTATTTACTTGGTAAAGAAGAAGCCTTGCGCGTTGAAGAGTTGCAAAATGCGGAATTTGATAAAAAATTAGCTCAAGAAGAGGTTTGGATTCGCCAAGGTATTAAAGCTCGCCGTACACGTAATGAAGGGCGAGTACGTGCATTAAAAGCAATGCGCCAAGAGTATAGCGAGCGTCGCCAAGTGATGGGCAGTGCCAAAATGCAAATTGAGGAGGCGTTACGTTCAGGAAAAATTGTTTTTGAGCTTGAAAATGTGACCTATCAGATTGAAGATAAGTTGCTAGTTAATGATTTTACTGTGCAAGTATTACGTGGCGATAAAATAGCTCTAATTGGTCCTAATGGTATTGGCAAAACGACGTTGTTAAAACTAATGTTAGGTAATTTAGCGCCAACATCAGGTAGCGTACATTGTGGTACAAAGCTTGAAGTGGCTTATTTTGATCAATATCGATTAGAGCTTGATCCTGAAAAAACCGTGATGGATAATTTAGCTGAAGGTAAACAAGAGGTGATGGTTAATGGACGATCACGTCATGTTCTTGGTTATCTGCAAGATTTTCTATTCCCGCCAAAACGCGCCCGAACACCTGTTCGTGCATTATCAGGTGGTGAGCGTAATCGTTTATTGTTGGCTAAACTATTTTTAAAACCTAGCAATTTATTAATACTTGATGAACCGACCAATGATCTTGATATTGAAACGCTGGAGTTGTTAGAAGAGTTGGTTAATGATTATCAGGGAACAGTTTTGTTAGTTAGCCATGATCGGCAGTTTGTTGATAACGTCGTTACCCAATGTTGGTTTTTTGAAGAAAAAGGACATATTGGTGTTTATGCTGGTGGTTATGCCGATGCTTTGCAACAACAGCAACAAGCACAACCGGTTAAGGTAGCGGCAGTTAATGATGTTAAACAGCCTAAAAAGGCGTTAAGCACGACGAATAACAAAAGCAATGATCAAGCCACTAAAAAGAAGGTTAAGCTGAGTTATAATGAGCAACGAGAGTTAACACAATTACCAAGCAAAATAGAGCAGTTAGAATTAGCCATTGCTGATTTACAAGCACAGATTGGTCAAAGTGACTTTTTTAATCAACCCCACGAGGTTACGGGACCAATCTTACAATCTTTAACCGATAAAGAAGCTGAATTAGAATCTGCTTTTGAACGCTGGGAACAGTTAGAGTCTTTAAGTAAATCATAATGTAAGGGTGTTATTTTTCAGCATTATTTATTGGGGTATATAATAAATAATGCTGTTTCTGAGCGTTAAGATTTTTATAAAATGGTTTTATTATTCCACAACTTTCTAGAACAAAGGCAGAAAAATAATAAGGCAATGATGACAAAAATTGCACCAACAAAACCAATATCTTCCTTTGATAGTAAAATTAATACTTTACTGCCTATAAAAGCGCCCCCGCCGATTCCAATATTGTAAATTCCTGAATAGACCGATGTAGCAATATCGGTTGCATCGGGCGCTGCATCAATCACTTTGCTTTGCATGACCATGCCAATAATGGTAATCGAAAGCCCCCAAATCAAACATTGAATGATTGCGGTATAAAGCGTGAATGAACAGACATAAAGCGATAATAAACAAATGATCAATGACAACATAGGCATCACTAATATGGCGGTTGGATTTTTTTCGGCATATCTTGCAAAAATAATACTGCCAATCATGCCTGAAAAACCGACTACTAACAATAAAGCGACGATAACATTTTGATTAAATCCGCCAACATCTTTCATAAATGGCGTGATATAAGTATAAGCAGTAAAGTGGCCAGCAATAATAATGGCTATTAATAGATAAATGTTAAGCAGTATTGGCCGTTTTAATACCGTTGGAATATCTTTGATAGAAATAATATCCATGCTTGGTACAGTAGGCAATAAGCGGAGCAGTAGTATCATCACGCAAAAAGCGATACCAGCAATACATAAAAAAGTCACGCGCCAGCCAACGAGTTGCCCTATGATGGTACCAATTGGGATCCCTAGGATGGTTGCCATCGATACGCCAATAACAATAAAGCCCATTGCTTTAGCTTTTTTACCATTAGGCGCTAATCGAACTGCAAGCGGTGTTGTAATTGCCCAAAATACCGCATGTGCACAAGCAATGCCAATTCTTGCTGCCATCAGACTGTAAAAATTCCACGCAAATCCGGCTAAAATATGGCTACCAATAAATAGGCAAAATAGAAAAATTAGTAGTTTTCTTCGCTCCATTTTTGACGTTAATACTGTGAGTGGCAATGATAATAACGAAACAGACCATGCATAAATGGTGAGTAATAATCCAGCATGAGCAACATCCATTGAGAAGCTTTCAGCAATATTAGGTAATAGTCCAACAGGTACAAATTCCGTTGTATTAAAAATAAATGCCGCAAATGCAAGGCAAAGAATTGATGACCAAATACGAGATCGGTTAATACTATTATTCATGATTAAGATTATGGAGGAGGTATGTTTTTATTGGATTATAACTGAATAATTTTGTCTATTAAATAGCTGCTATAAATAAATCTTAAAGTAAATCATCGCCACCACTGTTGGTAGAGGATGGCGATGTATTATTGCTTTAATTTATGCTAATGCTTTAGCCGCCGCTAGGGCTTTGTCATAATCGGGCTCCGAAGATGTTTCTTTAACATATTCGACATAAGCAATTTTGTCATTTTTATCAATGACAAATACAGCGCGGGAAAGTAAGCGTAGCTCTTCAATAACAGTGCCATATTTTAAACCAAAATCCAGATCTTTATGGTCAGAAGTGACTTTGACAGCATCAATGCCTTCAGCTGCACAATAGCGATTTAATGCAAAAGGTAAATCAACACTAATTGAAAATATCACGGTATCTTTTAGTTTTGCTGCTTCTACATTGAAACGGTGAACTTGGGCACTACATACGGAAGTATCAATGGATGGTACCGAATTAATAATCCTGATTTTACCTTTAAAATCGGATAATTTAATGGGTTTCATTGCTAAATCTTGCACGATAAAATCGGGTGCTATGTCACCAACGTTGATTTTGGGACCTAACAAAGTAATAGGGGCTCCACGCATAGTAACTTCATTGACTCTTTTTTGCATAACTGTTTCCTTTGGGGGATAATAATTGTGTTGTAATAAATTTAAGTGTTGATAGGATAACGACGTTCAATGCATTAAAGATTTTGCACCTATTGGCGTTGATTTAATATAGACCTAAATAGGCTACTGAGCAATAGCGCTATCATGTTTTTCGTGATGAATTAGCCAATTTCAACTATTGTTAATAATATTGTTTTTTTAATGTAATTAAATTATTTGTATTTTGTATGTTTATTAGACAATGGTATATAATGCCAACACCTTTCTTTACTCTTATATCAACATTATGAATCAATTATTTATTACTGTCTGTTTACTGACTTTTAGTAATATTTTTATGACTTTTGCGTGGTATGGGCATTTGCGGTTTTTACATAACCAAGTTTGGCTAGTGGCGGTGTTTGCTAGCTGGGGGATTGCGTTATTTGAGTATTTATTGCAAGTGCCTGCTAATCGCATTGGTTTTCAAGTTGCCAGCGCAGGTCAATTAAAGATTATTCAGGAAGTAATTAGTTTGTCTGTTTTTATCCCTTTTTCAATTTATATTTTAAAAGAGCCGTTTAAGACAGACTATATTTGGGCTGGTTTGTGTCTTTTAGGTGCGGTATTTTTTATGTTCCGCGATAAGATTTTTGCTTAAATTCATGCTAAAACCGTGATAAATGTTGAGCATATTTGTCATGGTAATGCTCTAAATTAGCCTTTCAAATATTCCACATATTGCGCGCCTGATTGTTGTGATGTTATGCCAAATTAATCATAAAATATCAATAGCATTGGCTGTTGTTGACAGCCAAGCTTATTCTTTAGTTATAGCGCCTTAAATGAAATATCCGGTAAAATTGCTTCGCCTTGCCAATATAGCTCACTGGCAATGCGCCCAGCAATTTGGCAATAAAGTTGGGTAAATTCGCTATCAGGGTGGCTAATAATAGTAGGTTGTCCTGTATCGAGATCTTGGCGTAACATTTTATGAAGTGGCATTTGTCCGAGCAATTTTGTTTGATATTGCTCAGCTAAACGCTGTGCTCCACCTTCGCCAAAAATAGCTTCGTGATGACCACAATTTTCGCAAATGTGGTAACTCATGTTTTCAATAATGCCTAGTGTTGGGATGTTGACTTTATTAAACATGGTCATGCCTTTTTTGGCATCAATTAATGCGATGTCTTGCGGTGTACTGACAATGATTGCTGCCGTTACTGGAATACTTTGCGCTAGGGTTAATTGGATATCCCCAGTTCCTGGAGGCATATCAATAACCAAATAATCAAGTTCAGGCCATAATGTATCTTGTAATATTTGTAGTAATGCCTTGCTTGCCATTGGTCCACGCCATACCATGGCGCTATCTGGATCAACTAAATAACCAATAGAGTTACTGGCTAATCCGTGTGCCATAATTGGGGTCATGTGTTTATTGTCAGGTGTTAAGGGTTGCTGCTTTTCTGTGCCCAACATGGTTGGAATTGAAGGTCCATAAATATCCGCATCTAAAATGCCTACTTTGGCGCCTTGTTTTTGTAAGGCTAGTGCAAGATTAACAGCTGTTGATGATTTGCCCACGCCACCTTTGCCTGAACTTATGGCGATAATATTTTTGACATTGTTAATGGCATGTTGGTCATTAGCGCGTTTTAATGTGGCAATTTTATAGTCAATGTGCCAATTAACGTCATTAATGCCGTTAAGCTTTAGTAATTTTGGGGTGGCTATTTTTTTTAACTCGTCAAAAGCGTTTTGCCAAGCGAAGGGCATGGTTAAATTAATGGATAAATGCTGATTAATTATTTCGCATTTAGTGACTGTGTTAAGTTCAAGTAAATTTTTTTGTAAGGTTGAATGAGTAAAATTCTCAAGAATCTTTTTTACTTCAATGTTCATTGCTGTTATCTCTTTATGCATTGATATTTATACTTGGTTCATTTTTAATACTCCCTCTTAAAGAGGGTGGAAAAATTATAATAATTTACATTCTTTAAAAAGGATTATTTGCCATTTGCAAAGTGAATAGAGTATAGAAATTTTATCAAATTATGGCATAAATCTAGCGATAATCCCACGATTGATGTACTATTTCTGCCATTATGTAATAAAAGGTAATAAATCAACATGACAACTCAACGCAAAATATTGGTGACTTGCGCACTGCCTTATGCCAATGGTGCAATTCACTTAGGTCATATGCTTGAACATATTCAAGCTGATGTATGGGTGCGTTATCAACGTATGCGTGGTAATGAGATCTATTTTATTTGTGCCGACGATGCACATGGCACGCCAATTATGCTTAAAGCGCAACAACTTGGCATTACGCCTGAACAGATGATTAGTGAAGTGAAAACTGAGCATCAGCGTGATTTTGCTGGATTTAATATTAGTTATGATAATTACCATTCAACTCATAGCTCAGAAAACCGTGAAATATCAGAGCAGATTTATAAGCGTTTAAAAGCCAATGGTTATATTAAAACCAAAGTCATTTCACAGCTATTTGATCCTGAAAAACAGATGTTTTTACCTGATCGCTTTGTAAAAGGCACTTGTCCACGATGTAAAGCACCAGATCAATATGGCGATAACTGTGAAGTGTGTAGTGCAACTTACAACCCGATTGATTTAATTAATCCGAAGTCTGTGGTTTCAGGGGCGACGCCAATTTTAAAAGAGTCAGAACATTTCTTTTTCGATCTGCCGGCTTTTTCAACTATGTTACAGGAGTGGATTCGCTCAGGGACACTGCAAGAGCAAGTCGCTAATAAAATGCAAGAGTGGTTTGAATCAGGCTTACAACCGTGGGATATTAGCCGTGATGCTCCTTATTTTGGTTTTGAAATCCCCGATGCACCAGGTAAATATTTTTATGTCTGGTTAGATGCACCAATTGGTTATATGGGCTCTTTTTTAAACTACTGCAATACACAAAATAAACCAATTTTTGATGAGTTTTGGAATAAAGATTCAAGCACTGAGCTTTATCACTTTATTGGTAAAGATATTGTTTACTTTCATAGTTTATTTTGGCCGGCAATGCTAGAGGGTAGCGAACATCGCAAACCATCGAATATTTTTGTGCATGGTTATGTAACTGTTGATGGCGCAAAAATGTCTAAGTCGCGAGGTACTTTTATTCAAGCAAGTACTTATCTAAAACACTTAGATCCTGATTGCTTACGCTATTATTATGCCGCTAAGCTGTCACCACATATTGATGATATTGATTTAAATTTAGAAGACTTTGTGCAACGTGTAAATAGCGATTTAGTTAACAAAGTTGTTAATATTGCTTCACGTTCGGCTGGGTTTATTTATAAACGCTTTGACGGTAAATTATCGGATAATGTAGCTGAACCAGCACTTTATGCGTATTTTGTTGAAAAGTCTCAAATCATTGCTGATTATTTTGAGCAACGTGAATCAGGTAAGGCGATTCGTGAAATTATGGCACTTGCTGACGAAGCTAACCGCTATATTGACGAAAAAGCGCCATGGGTGGTTGCTAAACAAGAAGGGCAAGATCAAACATTGCAAGATATTTGCTCAATGGGTATTCACCTATTTCGTATTTTAATGACCTATTTAAAACCAATAGTGCCTTCATTAGCTGAGCGAACAGAAGCATTTTTAAATAGCAAATTAGAATGGAATACTATTGCTAATGCGTTAACTGGTCATAAGATTAATCAGTTTAAAGCCCTATTTAATCGTATTGATATGGATAAAATTACAGCCATGATTGAAGAAACAAAAGAGCAAGCTGCCCTAGCAACACCAGCTAAAACAAATGTTGCTGAACCTATTGCTGATACGATTAATTTTGACGATTTTGCCAAAGTTGATATGCGTGTTGCTTTAATTAAACATGCTTGTTTTGTTGAAGGATCCGATAAGTTACTCCAGTTGACGCTCGATATTGGTGATGAAACTCGTAATGTATTTTCTGGCATCAAGCAGTTTTATCCTGATCCAGAAGTGCTAATTGGGCGTTTAACCATTATGATTGCCAACTTAGCGCCTCGTAAAATGCGTTTTGGTGTTTCAGAGGGTATGGTGCTTTGTGCCAGTGGTAAAGATGATGGTGACGGCGTGTACTTGTTATCGCCAGATAGTGGTGCTAAACCGGGAATGCGCATTTCGTAATTTTTATTCTTATCATGTAAAAAGTGCATCTTAACAAGTTAATGTGCTTGTTAAGATGTTTCAGGAAATTATGCATTTTATTATAAAATTTTCTGATTCGATGAATAATTGTAGCGTTAGTTTTTTTGGGGCTGTTTTTTTATTATAAATGTTTAGCTAACCAACTATCGTGCAACTATTTTTGAGTTTGCCTTTCTACTCTAAAAAATCCCATTGCACTTTGATAGGGTGCAATGAGTGTCAAAAAATAGAAACCATTATTTAAATCAAGACATTTTATGTTTATACCTGCTCAGGTTGAAGACGATACAACAACTATTTGTTATACTTTTCTTTTACGTTAAAACTAAGTTAAGTTCATTATTAAGCAATAATTTTTGATTTATCGGGTAATTAAATAAATCCCAGCTAACAAAACTGGAGGATTTGTGTTCTAGCCATTAATTAGCTTTATGATCTATTTTTAATATGGGTATTTTATTATTTTGCTTATCAATTGATGGCTTTATTAAGTTTATTATTGATAGGTTTTTATTAATATTTTAGTAAGCATTTTTTAGGATAAACATGATAAAACCGATATCTAATATTACATTAAAACCGCTACCTAAAGGTAAAAGAGGTAAAATTAGTTCGCTTGTTGAGGTTGATGGTGTTTGCTATGCTGAAAAACTAGAAGGCCGCTTTTTAGAAATGGCTTTTAGCTATGATGACTGTTATATTTTAATTTTTGTGACGCAAGATGGCGGTCCTTGGGAAGAGACTTTATTCATCTATCTACTTGATTCAAAAAATCAAAATATCATTGATAGTGCCAGAATTGGCGGTGGTGCATATGCTTGGCTTAGTGCTTGTGGTCTTTGTAATATTAAAATTTTATCTGACCATACGGTAAGTTTTGAATTTATGTCGTTTGAGGGTACTGATGGTTGGTTACTTAAACTGTTTAAAAATCCTATAAAAACCTTTCCGTTTACACTTAGAAACCTATTTCATATCTGGCGCCCAATTTCATTTAAACGCCATTTTTTGATCGAAGTAAATAAAACTTCACTTTAAATCAATATGCTATGATTCTCTTTTTATCCTGAAATTTGGCAATCAAAATAACGACTGCCAAAGTTCAATTTTGTTAAAAATCATATTTTGCTGTTTGATTTAACATTGCATGTAAATTCGCTATTGCATTATTTTTGATTTTCTGACGGATTTCCTGAATAAGGAAATATGCTGTCTTTTAGTGAAAAAGAGAAATCTTTTGTATTAATCTCACCAATAACTTTGTTGCTATCGTATAAAGCCAGTAAAAAATCGGCCATTTGCTTTGCTGTATGGTACTTGGTAAAACTTGCATCATAATTGTAGTTACTGACATTATTGGCTTTTTCACCAAATTCTGTTTTTGTTGCAGCCGGAGCTAACACTTTTGCGGTTAATTGGGCGTTAGCTTGCTTTAATTCCTGTGCTAGCCCTTCGGTAAAGGCATTGACATAGAATTTTGTTGCGCAATAGGTTACCGCATTAGGAACCAGCGTATATCCACCACGGGAGGATATGTTTATTAGTTGTGTCCCTGATTCATTTTGATATTTACGTACATACAGTGTTGAAAAAATTGTTAGGACTTCAATATTTAAATGAAGCATTGATTCAATTTTTTCTAAATCTTGATCGCTAACACTGCCGTAATGACCAAAACCGGCATTATTAATCCATGTTTCAATAAAATAGCTGTCTAAATCATTAAAAAGGGAATAAGCGTTGGTTGGTTGTGATAAATCACAAAGTTTTATAATTACTTCTAATGCTGGGGAAATTTTTGCAATTTCTTGTTGTAAAAGTGCCAAATTTTCTTGTCTTCTTGCAATAACAATAAGGTTTTTATTTCGTTTTGCAAAAGCAATAGCTGTTGCATAACCTATGCCTGAACTTGCGCCGGTTATGACGGTATATTTTTTATGTGTATTGGTCATTTTTATTTCCTCTAATATTTCAAATATCTGTATTTAATTAAAACCATTCAAACTATTAAATATATGATAAATATAACTTTATTCTACTGGAAGGTGGACTCATTTTGGTCTTTTATATTTTTTATTGGTTATTTGTTTGCCATGAATTATGTGGTACTTCAACTTCTTTAGAGGCTTGAGCTAAAGCATCATTCAATCCTTGACGGCTTAAAGGTATGCAATATGCAGGCTTTGCACGTTCAAACCGCCAACTGTTTGATAAAGCGCCTACATCAACATAATCATAACCAATACTTTCCAGAAGAGTGAAAACAATTTGTTTGGCAGCTAAGTCATCTCCAGCTATAGGAATTGCTCTTCTATCTGATTTATCATTAGGCTTTGCATCTTTAATAACATCTTTTGCGAGAATTGCATTAAAAACTTTAACTACTCTAGATTTATCAAGATGTTTAGCGACTAACTCGCTGGTTGTTGTTTCATGATTATCTAATTGTCCTAAATGACCATCGCGGGCAGGATAATAGTTAGTGGCATCAAGTACTATTTTTCCGCTGAGTAGCTCTGCTGGTAATTGTGTATAATTGATAAAAGGAATAGCAACGAGAATTATATCACCAAATTTAATGGCTTCTTCTTGGCTCCCAATTTGGCAGTTTAAGCGTGTGGCTACGCTAAATAACGTCTTTTTATCTCTAGAATTACTTAACATAACTTGATAACCTGCGCGCATAAATAATGTTGTGTAGGCTTGACTTACAAATCCTGCCCCTATAATGCCGATTTTTTTCATATATTTACTCTGTTTTTATTTGTTTACTGGATTTGCGTTATAATATTTATAAAATAAAAGATAGTAAATGGCTTTAAAATTGTTTTATTAACAACTGGAGATTGGTAATATGGATCTTTTTAGAAGTATGAAGGCTTTTGTATTGACTGTGAAGACAGGTTCATTTGCATCGGCATCTATCTCATTAAATACCTCTCCACAAATGGTTGCGAAATATATTCTTTTTTTAGAAACTCAATTAGGGTTAAAGTTACTTAATCGAACAACACGTTCACAAAATCTTACCGAATTTGGTAAGCAGTATTATGAGCGCTGTGTGAGTATTTTAGGTGAAGTTGAAGCCACTTCTATGCTTGCGCAACAGTTTTTAGATAAACCTAGTGGTACGCTTAGAATTAGTGCACCATTTACTTTTGGTAATTTTACTTTAGTGCCATTAATTAGTAGTTTTATGAAGTGTTATCCCCAAATTAGTGTCGATATACAGTTAAGTGATCGTTATGTCGATTTAATTAAGGACGGTTTTGATATTGCTTTTCGGATTGGTGATTTGAGTGATTCAGGGCTTATTGCTCGTAAACTTAATCCTCATCAACTTATTTTTGCTGCCTCACCAGATTATTTAGCGCAATATGGTGTTCCATCAATACCTGATGATTTGAAAAAGCATCAATGCTTGATTTACCAATATGTGAATCAGAATAAAAAAGATCATGTTTGGCCGTTTATGATTAATGGTGAAATAGTTAATATTCCTATATCAGGGACATTTCAAAGTAATCAGACTTCAGCGTTAGTGATAGCTGCGATTGAAGGATTAGGTATCACAATGTTGCCAGAATCTATGTTACAAGAGCCAATTAAGCAGAAAAAATTATTTCCCATATTACAAAAATTTTTACCACCTGCCAAGCCGCTTAATATGCTTTATACTGCTGATCGTCAGCAACCACCAAAATTAAAAGCATTTATTGAATTTGTGTTGAATGCAATATCGTAATAAGTGTATTTTTTTATACATAATAAAAAAGGCGAGCAAATCGCCTTTTTTAACAGTTGTAATAAAAGAACCAATGGTTATTTTATCGTCACTAAAGTACTCACTTCTTTACCTAACATATTGTTTAGATAAACTAAATCGTTAGCAGTTAAGGTTCCTACTGCATATTTTAATTGGAGTAAGCTAGTTAGATAATTATATTTTGCATCTGATAAATTTCGTTTAGAACTGTAAAGCTGAGTTGTTGCATTTAATACGTCAACGATTGTTCTTGTTCCAACTTGATAACCAGAATTAGTTGCTTCTAATGAGCTTTGTGCTGAAACAACTGCTTGTTGATAAGCTTTGATTGCGCTAATCGATGATGAAATATTGTTGTAGGATGAACGTACTTGGTTAATCACGCCACGATTAGTACTTTCTAGTTTTTCACTGAAACTTACGTAATTTTGTTGTGCTTGTTCAACTTTCGATACCGTTGCACCACCAGAAAAGATTGGTAGGTTTACACTGACACCAACATAGTTATTTCCTGAATACGATTTACCACTATGAGCACCTGCCGCTACGTTATTACCATATCTATCAGTTTTATTTAAATTAGTTGATGCATCTAAACTGGCCGTAGGTAAATGACCTGCTTGTGAGAGTTTGATCTGTTCACGTGCAATGTCTTGGTTCAATTTCATTGTTAATAAATTCAGATTAGATGATTCAGATTGTCTTAATAATGTGCTTATTTGTTCTGGCGATTCTGTTTTAAAGGTGTTAGTGTTAACGCTGGCTAAATTAGAATAAAAACGACCGCTTACTTGGCGTAAATCCTCGATTGCGTTGTTAAGATCGTTTAATGTGTTAACTTGTTGTGCAACTGTTAGGTCGTAATTTGCTTGCGCGTTTTGTACGTCAGTAATGGCGACTAAACCGACTTGGTGTTGTTGACGAGTCTGTTCTAACTGACGGCCAATAGCATTTTTTTGTGCATCAATAAAACTTAATGCATCTAGCGCTTTTAGCACATTAAAATAAGCGACAGAAGTATTTAAGATTAATGTTTGACCTTGGTATTGATAAGCAATATCGGCAATACTTGCTTGTTTTTTAGTAATATCTAAGGCCTTCCAATTTGAAAAATTAAAAATGCTTTGCGATACGGCTACTTGATATAAGTTTCCGCTTTTAGATTTTACTCCACTTGTATCACGTCGACCATGAGTTACACCATAAGAAGCACTTAAACCAACCTGCGGTAGCAAACTTGCTCGAGAACCAGAAATTGCCGCGTATGCTTTATTTTTTTCAGCTAATGAACTGCGTAGATCTGGATTGGTTTCTTTTGCTTGTTCATAGACTTGAATCAAATTTTCAGCAAATACAGATTGACTTAATGCTAAGCCAATTAAAAAGGTTAAAGTTTTTTTCATTAATCTTCTCTTTAAAAATCATTAAAATATAGTAGTATTTTTAATGGCGTAATTTTAACAGATTATTAGTATATAGTAAGCATAGTTTGTATGCCATTCGCACTTTTTATTCAAATTAAGTTTAACATCGAGATCTTATATGAAAATAAAACATAATCCGGTACATTTTGACAAAAATGATGTGTTTAATCTAACTAAACGAATTTTGTATAAAGGTTTTTTTTCTTTATTTGAATATCGTTTTCAATATCGTAAATTTGATGGTTCAATGAGCGAGGTTGTAACACGCGAAATTTTAGAACGTGGACATGCAGTTGTACTTTTAGCATATGATGCAAAACGTGATGAAGTTGTGCTAATTGAACAAATCCGGATTGCCGCTATTGAAACGCAAGATAGTCCTTGGATGCTAGAACTCATTGCAGGCATGATGGATCATGAAAATGAATCATTTGAAGAAGTAGCAAAACGTGAAGCAATGGAGGAAGCTGGAGTCGTTATTGGTCGATGTAAACCTATCATCAGTTATTTAGCATCACCCGGTGGGTTAACAGAACAATTGCATATTTTAGTGGGTGAAGTCGATTCATCAACAGCCAAAGGTATTCATGGTCTTGATGAAGAAAGCGAAGATATTAAAGTTCATGTTGTCAGTCGTAATCAAGCTTATCAATGGATCAAAGATGGAGTAATTAACAATGCTGCATCAATTATTGCACTGCAATGGTTAGAACTTAATCATCAGTTATTAAAGAAAGAGTGGGAATAACCTTTTTAGTATTCATATTTAATTATTTCTTTCATAAAAGTGTGATCTATTTTACACTTTTGTATAACGCTAAGATTTACAATAAAAATTGTATTTCCTGTCACAATGTCTATTTTATTGCTGACATTATTAACCATGATTATAGATTGATAAATAATTGGGGTGAATTTTGAGGTCATTGTTAAAACTTCCAATTCGTAATAAAAATTACGGTAAAATATTACATATAACTGATACTCATCTTTTTTCTGAGGACGATGGTTCATTGCTTGGTGTGAATTCTAATGCAAGTTTCCGATCTGTTATAAATGAAATTGGAAGTAGTAATAAGACGTTTGATTTGATTGTGGCAACGGGTGACTTTGTGCAAGATGGTTCTAAAAAAGCTTATGCTCGTTTTGCTGAGCAAATCAACAAGTTTAATACGCCTTGTGTGTGGTTGGCTGGCAACCATGATAATTATGAGAGTATGCAAGATGTGTTTGCAGATTATCAACTGGCCGATAATAAAATAGTGCAGTTAGGAGATAACTTGCTGATTGTTTTATTAAATAGCCAAGTTATTGGTCAAGCATATGGTTTTTTACCTAAATCTGAACTTGAATTTTTACATAATGCTTTAACCGAGCATTCTGATCGAAATGCATTAGTTTTTTTACACCACCATCCAATTAATTCTGGATGTCATTGGTTAGATCACCATATTTTAAAAAATAGTGATCAATTAGAGCAAATTATTCAAAAACATTCTAATGTAAAAGGGATAGGTTGGGGACACATTCATCAAAAACAAGATTATGTTTGGCATCATTGTCATGCGTTTTCAACCCCTTCAACATGTTTTCAATTTAAGCCTGAATGTTATGATTTTCAAGTATCAACTGAAGATGCGCCTGGTTGGCGAGAAATTACGCTTAATACTGATGGTTCTATCGAGAGCGAGGTTTATCGTTTAGCTGATAATCAGTTTTTACCCGATGTTTCTCAAAATGGTTATTAGCAAGCCGTAATATATTTGTTTGTAATCATAGTTAGCGTGAACTTAAAACTTGTTACAATAATTATAGTAAAGGTGCAAAAAAGTAAAACAGCCGTTCAACTATGCGTTGCCATATTGGACGTTGATTCCATTCTTCAGTTTTTATGCTATCTGAATTAGATAAATATTTTTGTAAGAGCACTGACAGCGATTTAGCAAATTCTACGTCATCAATTACAGTTGTAATTTCAAAATTAAGCCATAAGCTGCGCATATCCAAATTAACAGTACCAACAAGACTTAACTGGTTATCTATTAGGACGCTTTTGGTGTGTAATAAGTTATCATTGAATTGATAAAGTTTTACACCACCGTTTAATAATTCGGAAAAAAATGCTCGACTTGCCCATTTTACCATTAGTGAGTCATTATTTTTGGGAACGATAATGATGACTTCTACCCCCCTTTGAGCTGCGGTGCAGACAGCATGTAGAATATCATCACTTGGTACTAAATAAGGTGTCGTAAAAATAATTTGTTCTTGTGCTGAATAAATTGCCGTTAATAACACTTGGTGGATCATGTTTTCCATATAACCCGGTCCAGATGCTATTAGTTGCATTATGTGTTTTTTATCTTCTGGTGGTTCGGCAAAATCAGTAATTTTTGGTAGTGCTAAATGTTTGCCTGTTTCTAGTTCCCAATCACTAGCATATATAGCGCTCATAAGCGTTGTTACCGGTCCATTCATTCTGACCATGATATCAACCCATTCACCGACATGTTTATTTTGTTTGAAAAAACGAGGATCAACAATATTCATGCTGCCTGTATAAGAGATGTAGTTGTCGATAATGGCAACTTTTCGGTGTTGTCGTAAGTCCAATCGCCTAAACATGAATCGAAGTAAGTTTACTTGTAACGCTTCGACAATAATTATACCAGCATCACGCATTCTTTTACTGGCATTCGTTTTAATAAAATGTCGGCTACCGGCAGAGTCAACCATTAATCGACAAGTTACTCCTCGCTGTGTTGCTTGAATGAGTGCTTGCTCGACTTCGTCAGCCCGACCACCTTCATTCCAGATATAAAATACCATTTCAATATTAGACGTCGCTTTATTGATATCGTCAATTAAGCGGTCAAAAATTTCGTTAGTTTCGCTTAGTAGTTCAATGTGATTGCCGTTAATTCCATCAAGGCCTGTTTGGTGTTTGCAAAGTTGAAAAATCGGCTTGCTAACTAGGCTAACGTTATTGGTGAAAATATCAGGAAATTCACTTAGACGGTTAATAAATTTTGAAATAGTCGGGCGCATTTTTTGTGCCCGTTTAACTCGTTGTTGACCTAAGTGCGCTTCGCCCAAGGCAAAATAAAGGAATACTCCGACAAGTGGTAAGATATAAATGACTAACATCCATGCAATAACATAAGTGGTTGGTCTTCGTTTGAAAACAATTCGTAATGTTGTTGCAACAATGATCAACCAATAAGTAAGAAAGATCAAAGTGCTGATTAATGCATGAAATGAGGTAAATTGCATACTTAATTAACTATTAGTTAGGTTTAATTTAGTTATTGGGTCTTGAGTGTAATCATAATTCTGAAATGTTTCAGGTAATGGTTTGGGGTTATTGTGTTTATCAACTGAAACATAAGTGAATACGGCATCTGTAATACAAAAGCGCTGTGTCGTATCAGATGTATCAATGACTTTTTTAATCCACACTTCAATGCCAATAGTGATAGATGTTTTCCCTGTTTTGATGCAATGTGCATAGCAACAAACAACATCCCCGACCATTGCTGGTTTGTAGAATGTAATGCTGCTAGCATTTACTGTTACAACTCGATTTCTCGCGATCTCTTTTGATAAAATACCGCCTGCAAGATCCATTTGAGACATGATCCACCCACCAAAAATATGTCCGTGAGGATTGGTATCAGCCGGCATTGCAAGCGTTCTAAGTACTAATTGACCTTTGGGGGTTGTATCTTGTGTCATGCTAAAATACTCCTTTGTTATAACTTATTGTTTATTATCTATATCTTTATTCATGTTTTTATAGATATAGATACCCGATATCAACGATAATAGTAACGATGCACCAGGTAAAATAAATACTTTAAATATCCAAAAGAAATCATCAGTCGTGTAGTAGGTTGCACCTAAACTAATGGCGCCACACAATATAAAAAAGAAGATCCATAATAAATTTAGTTTATTCCAAATAGAAATATCGAGCTGTATTTCTTTGCCTAGCATTTTTTGAAGTAGATTTTTTTTAAAAATAAATTGGCTAACTAATAAGGCTGTGGCAAATAAAAAATTAATAATAGTGACTTTCCATTTGATTATATTCGGGTCACGCAAATAAAGTGTAAATCCACTAAAAATCATCACCATTAGATAAGAAATCAACTCTACTTTATCTACTTTTCTATATAGAACAAGAATGAGAAGAAAGCATACTGTTGCGGCGATCATTAGTGCTTGAACGCCAACAAAGACATCATACATGGTTAGAAAAACAAAAAAGAATACAAGTGGAATAAAGTTTAAAAGTTGTTTCATTAAATTATTAACCTAGCAAAAAGATGAGTGGATATATTTTAAATAAGTAAAAAGCCTATTGGAATAGGCTTATTTTTTGTGATGAAGCTCAGGATGTTTTTTACAATTACCTGATTGGCAATGTCCATAAAGATATAAACTATGAAAAGTTAATGTCATGCCATATTGTTCAGCAATTTCTTTTTGTCTGGCGTTAATGATATCATCACGAAACTCGAATACTTCACCACAATCTAAGCAAATTAGGTGATTGTGGTGTTGCTGAGTTGCTAGTTCAAAAACAGCTTTCCCACCTTCAAAGTTGTGGCGAGTAACAATTCCTGCATCGTCAAATTGATTCAAAACACGATAAACGGTTGCAAGTCCAATTTCTTCTCCCATATCCAGTAGTTTTTTATAAAGGTCTTCTACTGTGATATGTTGGCATGAAGGATCTCGTAATAATTCTAAAATTTTCAATCGTGGTAACGTAACCTTTAAACCAGCGCTTTTTAGCGCCGCATTATTATCATTATCATGATTTGTCATATTACTTCCCATTAAGTTATTAATATTTATCCATTATAGGAACTATATATGGTAAATAAAAGAAATCGTTTTAATAGATTAAATTTTCATTTCAGTTTTGACTTGATTGACCCAATTATTAATACGTTCTTCAGTTAATTCAGGTTGACGATCTTCATCAATTGCTAAACCAATGAAATGTGTGTCATCGACTAAACTTTTTGACGCTTCAAAGCTATAACCTTCGGTTGACCAGTGTCCAACAATTTTTGCACCTTTAGGCTCGATAATATCGCGAAGTGTTCCCATGGCATCACAAAAATATTCGGCATAGTCTTCTTGATCACCACAACCAAAAATAGCCACAGTTTTACCGTTAAAATCAATTTTTTCTAAATTAGGAAAAAAGTCATCCCAGTCTGCTTGTGATTCGCCGTAGTACCAAGTTGGAATGCCAAAAAATAGATAATTGTATTGTTCGATGTTTTCTTTAGTGGCTTTTGCAATGTCAAAAAGCTCGGCGTTGTCACTACCTAAAATGAGTTGGATTTGCTTAGCTACATTTTCTGTGTTGCCAGTGTCACTACCAAAAAAAATCCCAACTTGTTTCATATTTGTACCTTTATTATTTTCGATATTAAAATATTCTAGAAGTATATCATTGTCACTTACTATCAGCAATCATCCTAACTAACCCCAAACATAAGTTATTATTTGCTATACAATTTATTTATCTTGCATTAGAATTATCACCTGTTTTTATATTAATTTAGGCTGTGGAATTTCTTTATGAACTTGCATGAATATCAATCTAAATATCTTTTTAAACAATATAATTTGCCTGTACCTGAGGGGTATGTTTGTAATTCAATTAATGAAGTACAAGATACGTTATCTGAATTATCTTCACAGGCAGATTCAGGCCTTTGGGTTGCTAAATGTCAGGTTCATGCAGGAGGACGAGGTAAAGCCGGCGGCGTTATTTGCACGCAAAGCTATAATGAAATAAAGCAATTTGCAGAAAAATGGTTGGGGCAGTATCTTGTTACTTATCAAACAACTGATAAAGGTCAGTTAGTTAATAAAATTCTAATTGAAAAAGCGTCTAATATTCATAAGGAACTTTATTTAGGGGCGGTGGTTGATCGTAGTTCTAAACGTGTTGTGATCATGGCTTCAACTGAAGGCGGCGTTGATATAGAAAGTGTTGCCGAAAAATCACCACACTTAATCCACAAAACTTCACTCGATCCTTTAACAGGACCTTGTTCATTCCAAGGTCGTGAGCTTGCATTTAAGTTAGGATTAACAGGCAAATTAGTGAATCAGTTTACAAAGCTATTTGTTAATTTTGCAAAACTATTTTTAGAAAACGATGTTTCATTAGCCGAGGTTAATCCATTAGTTATTACCGATTTAGATGAACTCATTTGTTTAGATGCAAAAGTTGTTTTAGATGATAATGCGCTATTTAGGCACCCAAACTTAACCATTTTAAGAGATACAACTCAAGAAGATGAACGTGAATCAATAGCTGCAAAACAAGGTATTAGCTATGTATCATTGGATGGCAATATTGGCTGTATGGTTAATGGTGCAGGTCTTGCAATGGCAACTATGGACATTATTAAATTACATGGAGGTGAACCTGCAAACTTTTTGGATGTAGGTGGTGGCACGACGAAAGAGCGCGTTGCTGAAGCATTTAAGTTGATATTATCTGACACAAATGTGAAGGCAATTTTGGTTAATATTTTTGGTGGTATTGTTCGTTGTGATTTAATTGCTGATGGGGTTATTAGTGCAATTAAAGAAATAGGTCTTAATGTTCCTGTTGTTGTTCGTCTTGAAGGTAATAATGCTAAGCTTGCGCAAGAAATTTTGGCTAAAAGCAAATTAAATATTATTACTGCAGAAAGTTTAATCGATGCGGCTCAAAAAATTGTTGCTGTTGTCTAATGAAGAGGCGTGTGGAGAAGGGTTATTATGTCAATTTTAATCAATAAAGAAACCAATGTCATTTGCCAAGGATTTACGGGGGGGCAAGGTACTTTACACTCACAACAGGCGCTAGCTTATGGTACTAAATTAGTTGGCGGTGTGACACCTGGTAAAGGGGGAACAGTCCATTTAGGTTTACCTGTTTTTAATACTGTTAAAGAAGCGGTTGAAGCAACCGGTGCAACTGCAAGTGTTATTTATGTACCAGCAGCATTTGGTAAAGATTCTATTTTGGAAGCGATTGATGCAGGTATTAAATTAATTGTCTGTATTACTGAGGGTATTCCAACTTTAGATATGTTAGTTGTTAAAGAAAAATTAAGGCTAAATGATGTCGTAATGATTGGACCTAACTGTCCCGGTATTATTGTCCCAGATGAATGTAAAATAGGTATTATGCCGGGTCATATTCATCGAGCAGGAAAGGTGGGAATCGTTTCTCGATCTGGAACACTAACTTATGAAGCAGTTAAACAAACAACGGATATTGGCTTAGGACAATCAGTATGTGTTGGCATCGGCGGTGATCCTATTCCTGGTAGCGATTTTATCTCTATTTTAGCCTTACTTGAGCAAGATCCTAAAACTGAAGTTATTGTGATGATTGGTGAGATTGGTGGTAGCGCTGAAGAAGAAGCTGCTGAATATATTAAAAAACACGTAACTAAACCTGTGATTGCATATATTGCTGGTGTTTCTGCACCATCAGGAAAACGTATGGGGCATGCAGGTGCGATTATTTCAGGTAATAAAGGTACAGCAGTAGAAAAATCAAAATCATTGCAATCTGCGGGCATTACGGTTGTAAAAAGTCTTACGGATATTGGAGATGCTGTAAAAAAACAAATTAAGATATAGTTTTTTTGATATATATCAATTTTATTCTGTCATTATCGGTGTATAATAGCCGTCAATAACATAAAAATTTGTGAGTATTTAAGGATTAGAGGGAGCGCTTATGTTAGATATAGTAGAACTTTCACGCCTCCAGTTTGCACTTACTGCAATGTATCATTTTATTTTTGTTCCATTAACGTTGGGTTTAGCGTTTATGCTAGCAATTATGGAAACGGTGTACGTTGTTAGTGGTAAGCAAGTCTGGAAAGATATGACAAAGTTTTGGGGCAAACTGTTTGGTATTAACTTTGCAGTAGGTGTCGCAACTGGCTTAACCATGGAATTTCAATTCGGTACTAACTGGTCTTATTATTCACATTATGTGGGTGATATTTTTGGTGCGCCGTTAGCCATTGAAGGTTTAATGGCATTCTTCTTAGAATCAACTATGGTAGGTTTATTCTTTTTTGGTTGGGATAGATTAAGCCGTGGTAAGCATTTAATGGTGACTTGGTGTGTTGCATTTGGTTCTAACCTTTCGGCACTTTGGATCTTAGTTGCTAATGGTTGGATGCAATTCCCTGTGGGATCTGAATTTAACCCAGTTAATTCACGTATGGAAATGGCGAGCTTTTTTGAGCTGATTACTAATACTGTTGCTCAATATAAATTTGTTCATACCGTTGCTGCAGGTTATTTAACAGGTGCTATTTTTATTTTAAGTATTAGTTCTTACTATTTGTTGAAGAAGCGTGATGTTGCCTTTGCTAAACGCTCTTTTGCTGTGGCCGCGACATTTGGGTTTATTATGTCGATTGCTGTTGCTCTAATGGGGGATGAAGCTGGGCATGAAATGACAACTGTCCAACCAGCCAAACTTGCTGCCATTGAAGCTGAATGGGAAACTCAACCGGCACCAGCATCATTCAATGTCATTGCTTTTCCATCACAAAAAAATAAAGAAAATTTATTTGCAATAGAAATTCCTTATGCAATGGGCATAATGACCACTCGTTCATTGGACACGCAAGTAACTGGATTAAGAGATATATTAGCGAATAATGAAAAGAGAATTCGTAAAGGTATTTTGGCTTATACAAATTTAGAAAAAATTCAAAAAGGTAATCAAGATCCTGATGTCCTTAAAGCATTTGAGGATAATAAATCTGATTTAGGTTATGGTTATCTGGTTAAACGTTTTACCGATCGTGATAATTTAACGATTCCTCAAGCGACAGAAGAGCATATTAAAGCTGCTACTGAAGACTCAATTCCTACAGTATGGCCACTATTTTGGGCTTTCAGAGTGATGGTAGGTCTTGGTGTGTTAATGATTTTGGGCACTGGCTTTGCTTTATGGACTACTTATAAAAATAAAATTGGTGAGAAACGTTGGTTACATCGTTTGTTAGTTTTGTTTTTACCATTCCCTTGGCTTGCATGTGAATCTGGTTGGTTTGTTGCCGAGTATGGGCGTCAACCTTGGGCAATTCAGGATATTTTACCGACAGGAGTAGCAAATTCATCATTAACTGCAGGTGAAGTGCTATTCACTATGGTACTTATTTGTGGCCTTTATACATTATTCTTAGTTGCTGAATTATTCTTAATGTTTAAGTTTGCTCGTTTAGGACCTAGTTCTTTAGGTACGGGCAACTATCATTATGAAAAAACACAACCGGTAACAGAATAGGGCATAGGGAGTATACACAATGATTGATTATGAAATTGTACGCGTCATCTGGTGGGTACTAATTAGTGTTGTTTTAATCGGTTTCGTTGTCACCGATGGTTTTGATATGGGCGTGGGTATTTTATTACCTTTTATCGGTAAAACAGATACAGAACGTCGAATTATGATTAATGCAATTGCTCCCCATTGGGATGGCAACCAAGTTTGGTTGATCACTGCTGGTGCAGGAGTCTTTGCTGCGTGGCCTATGGCATATGCTGCGTCATTTTCAGGCTTTTATATTGCTATGATTTTAGTGCTTTGTGCACTGTTTTTTAGACCAATTGGTTTTGATTATCGTAGTAAATTAGAAAATTCAAAATGGCGTAATTTATGGGATGCTGGCATTTTTGCTGGTAGCTTTGTGCCTGCATTGGTTTTTGGGGTCGCTTTTGGTAACTTATTAGAAGGTGTTCCTTTTAGATTTGATAACTCTTATCGTGTGTTTTATGATGGTAACTTCTTTGGTTTGCTTAATCCATTTGCACTGTTGACTGGTGTTGTTAGCTTAATGTTATTTGTAGCTCATGGTGGAGCATGGTTACAGCTGAAAACATCAGGTGAACTTTATTTAAGAGCTAGAAAGGCTACACAAATTGCCAGTTTAGTCATGTTAATTGCATTTGTGCTAGCTGGTGTTTGGGTGACATTTGGTATTCATGGCTATGAAGTAACTAGCGTGATTGATTATAATGCTTCATCTCATCCACTAAGCAAGACCGTATCTATAAATACGTCATGGTTAACTAACTATATGAATTGTCCTATTTTATGGATAGTACCTGCTTTAGGTGTTTTGTCGCCGCTATTGACTATTCTTTTTTCTAGTTTAAATAAAAATGCATTAGTGTTTGTTTCATCAGTATTAACAATTGCATGTGTTTTATTTACCTACGGTATTGCAACTTTCCCATTCATTATGCCTTCAAGCATTATGCCAAATGCAAGTTTGACAATATGGGATGCATCATCAAGTCAATTAACACTTAATATTATGTTTGTTGTTGTTCTTATCTTTTTGCCTATAGTTCTTTTGTATACTATTTGGTCTTATATCAAAATGTTTGGGCGATTGGATAAAAATCATATCGAAAATAATAAACACTCACTTTATTAAGGAAAAGTTATGTATTACGTTTTATGGTTTATAGGACTTATGGCTGCATGTATGCTATCCGCTGTAGTTGGCTTATGGATTGAACGCGATAGTAGCGAAAAAGAATCTAATAACAAATAATACTAATTAAAAAATAATAAAAAGGTGGCAAATCGTCACCTTTTTAATTGTTAAATAGAGTTGTAAAGAATAAAATGTAAATGATAATTTTTTTCATTTGTGTTTTTTATATCATAGTGCAGTGAATTTTATATTCAGATATAATAGCACTAAATTTAATTAGTATAATTCGGGTATGAGACAATTCAATTGGAATGCAAGAGTTTATTATGAAGATACGGATGCTGGTGGTGTTGTTTACCATGCTAGGTATCTTGCTTTTTATGAACGAGCAAGGACAGAAATTTTAAGGCAGCTTGGTATTAGCCAACAAACATTATTACAAGAAGGTATTGCTTTTGTTGTAAAAAAGATGGATATTAGCTACCAATTTCCAGCCCGTTTAGATGATATGCTAACTATCAGTTCTGAGGTTGAACAAGTTCGTAAAGCGTCTATTATTTTTAAGCAAACTATTTTTAATCAAAATAAACAAATTATTAGTACAGCAAGTGTTCTTATCGCTTGTGTTGATATTATTAAAATGAAGCCATGTGGGCTTCCCAAGTTATTAGTTTTGGAGTTTATATAAGTGGAAAATCTGAATATTATTGCTCTGTTTTTGCAGGCTGGCTTGTTAGTACAAGGCGTTATGTTATTGCTACTTGCTTTTTCCGTTATGTCGTGGGCTATTATATTTCAACGAACTATGATTTTAGGTAAAGCTAAAAAACAGATTGAGCAATTTGATAATAGTTTTTGGGCTGCCGATGATTTAAATGTTTTGTTTGATAAAGCAAAATTTCATAAAGAAGAAATTAGCGGTACAGAGCATATTTTCTATTCAGGTTTTAAAGAGTTTTCACGGCTATATCAAATTAACCCAAATATGGCTGAATCGGCTTTAGATGGTGCATCGCGCTCTATGCGCTTAGCAATGAATCGTGAGCTAGATATTCTAGAATTACATATTCCTTTTTTAGGGACGGTGGGTTCTATAAGTCCATATATCGGTTTGTTCGGTACTGTTTGGGGAATTATGCATGCATTTATTTCGTTAGGTGCTGTTAAACAAGCAACGTTACAAATGGTCGCACCAGGGATTGCTGAGGCGTTAATTGCAACTGCAATTGGTTTATTTGCTGCTATTCCTGCGGTACTTGCATATAATCGCTTGTCATTGGGGGTAAGCCGAATTGAACAAAGTTACCTTAACTTTATTGATGAATTTTCTGCAATTCTACAACGTCAAGCTGTTGCTGTTAGGAAGTAATTATGAGCAGAAACAGGCGTTCACGTTATTCAACTAAATCTGAAATCAATATAGTCCCTCTACTGGATGTACTATTAGTATTAGTGCTTATTTTTATGGCAACAGCGCCAATTATTAGCCAAAGTGTTGAAGTTGACCTGCCAGAGGCGTCGGAATCAAAAACGGTTTCGTCTTCAGAAAATAAACCAATTATTATTGAAGTATCTGGTGTGGGGATATATGCACTGATTATTGATCAGGATCGTCAATCTAACTTACCACAAGAGCAGATTGTCGCAGAAGTGAAGCAACAAATGTCACTTAATGACAAAGCTGTTTTTTTAGTCGGTGGGGCTAAAAATGTGCCCTATGAAGAAATTATAAAAGCCTTGAATTTACTACAATCTGCGGGCGTTAAGTCTGTAGGATTAATGACTCAACCAATTTAAATAAAATAATATAGCAAGATGTCAGCAATGTCTTATAAGCCAAATTCAAAATTAAGTATAGCAATTATAATATCCATTATATTACATGTGATTTTAATCATCATTTTGGGGTATCGGGCTCTGCATGATAATGATGCTAACTATGGTAGTGTTAATGGGAATTCTATAGACGCTATTATGGTTGATCCTTCTGTGATGACCGAACAGTACCAAAGACAACTAAAAACGCAAGTTAGTCAAAAACAAGCTGAACAACAAAGACAGCAACAAATAGATAATCAGGCTCGTGAGTTACAAGAGCAACAGCTAGCTCAGCAACAGAGGCTTAAAGAGTTAGAAAGAGAGCGCCTAAGAGTAGAAGAACTACAAAAGAAAGAAGCAGAAGCCGCGGAGGCTGCAAGGGTTGCGAGACAAAAAGAAGAAGCTGATCGCAAAGCGAAAGAGCAGTTAGAAGAACAGCAAAGGCAAGCGGAAAAACAGCGTTTAGAGCAACAGCAAGCTGAGTTAGCAAAACAAAAAGCAGAGCAAGAAGCTAAATTAAAAGCAGAACGAGAATTATTAGAAAAACAGCGCGAAGAAAATCAGCGAAAACAAGAAGAATTAGCGAAACAAAAAGCCGAACATGAAGCTAAAGCAAAAGCTGAACAAGAACTTCTTGAAAAACAACGAGCTGAAAATGAACGTAAACAAGCAGAACTAGCTAAGCAAAAAGAAGAACAAGCAAAAAAGCAAGCAGCTGAAAAAGCCGCTGCAGAAAAGGCTGCGGCGGATAAAGCTGCTGCTGATAAAGCTGCAGCCGAAAAAGCAAAAAAAGCAGCACAAGCAAAAAAAGATAAAGAACTTGATAATTTGCTAGGTGGGCTAACATCGGGCTCACCCAGTCCATCAGGTGGTGCAGCTAGCCGCAAAGGTGTTTCAAATGGAGAACTCGATAAATATAAATCTTTAGTTCAAAATGCTATCAGCAATAAATTTATTAATCCTAATAAATTATATAGTGGTCGAAATTGTATATTAGAAATTCAAATAGCGCCGGATGGCTTATTGCTGAGCGTTAGTGCAAAAGGTGGTGATGACGCACTATGTCGAGAGGCGCTTGCAGCGACTAAGCAAGCAGTAATTCCAAAGCCTGCAAGTGCGTTTTATAATCAAGTAAAGACGATGACAATTGACTTTCAACCGAAATGATTTTTATACGTAAATACGATGTTTTCTAAAAAATTTTTATAATAAATTACCTATATCTGTAAATGTAAATGTTGAAATCACATTAATCATCCCAATATATCCTCTATTCATTCCGAATCAAGTTATTTAAGTAAAAGAAGGAGCAGAACATGACAACAATTGTCAGTGTCCGTCGTGAGGGGCAAGTCGTTATCGGTGGTGATGGCCAAGTCACGTTAGGCGAACGTATTATTATGAAAGGTAATGCTCGTAAAGTTCGTCGTTTATATAATAACAAAGTGATTGCAGGTTTTGCTGGTGGTACTGCTGATGCTTTTACTCTATTTGAGCTATTTGAGCGAAAATTAGAAATGCACCAAGGACATTTAACCAAAGCTGCTGTTGAACTAGCTAAAGATTGGCGAACTGATAGAATGCTGCGTAAACTAGAAGCGTTACTTGCTGTTGCTGACGAAAGTGCGTCACTGATTATTACAGGGACTGGCGATGTTATTCAACCAGAAGATGATTTAATTGCTATTGGTTCTGGTGGTCCTTATGCGCAAGCAGCGGCTCGGGCTTTATTAGATAATACCTCACTTTCTGCACATGATATTGTGCAAAAATCATTATCGATTGCTGGTGATATTTGTGTTTATACTAATAACTTCCAAACAATTGAAGAACTTAATTATTAATCTGATTTAAGAGAAATTTAACTATGTCTGAAATGACTCCTCGTGAGATTGTAAGCGAATTAAACCAACACATCATAGGACAAGATAAAGCCAAACGTTCTGTGGCTATAGCATTGCGTAATCGCTGGCGTCGGATGCAGCTAGATGAAACATTGCGTCATGAAGTTACTCCTAAAAATATACTTATGATTGGTCCAACTGGGGTGGGTAAAACTGAAATTGCAAGACGATTAGCAAAATTGGCACGAGCACCATTTATTAAAGTAGAAGCGACTAAATTTACTGAAGTTGGTTATGTGGGAAAAGAAGTAGATTCAATTATTCGTGACTTAACCGACTCAGCGGTAAAAATGATTCGCCAGGAAGCAATGGAACGAAATCGTAATCGAGCGGAAGAACTTGCTGAAGATCGTATTTTAGATGTGCTTGTGCCGCCAGCTAAAGATGGTTGGGGACAAGTTGAAGATAATCATAATTCAACAGCAAGACAAGCTTTTCGTAAAAAATTACGTGAAGGTTCACTTGACGATAAAGAGATAGAAATTGAGTTAGCTGGTGTGAATATCGGTGTTGAAATTATGGCTCCTCCAGGTATGGAAGAGATGACAAACCAGTTACAATCAATGTTTCAAAATTTAGGTGGACAAAAAACTAAACCACGTAAAATGAAGATTAAAGATGCGTTTAAACAGCTTATCGAAGAAGAGGCTGCTAAATTGGTTAATCCTGATGAACTTAAGCATGAAGCGATTGAAGCGGTTGAGCAAAACGGAATTGTTTTTATTGATGAGATAGATAAAGTTTGTAAACGAGGTAACTCTTCAGGGCCAGATGTTTCACGTGAGGGTGTGCAACGAGATCTTTTACCATTGGTTGAAGGTTGTACTGTATCGACTAAACACGGGGCTGTTAAAACAGATCACATCTTGTTTATTGCATCAGGTGCTTTTCAAACTGCCAATCCATCTGATTTAATACCTGAATTGCAAGGTAGATTGCCAATTAGAGTGGAATTACAGGCACTGACTAGCGAAGATTTTGAACGTATTTTAACTGAACCGAACGCTTCACTTACTGTGCAGTATAAAGCGCTAATGGCAACGGAAGGCGTTAATATCGATTTTACTCCTGATGGTATTCGTAAAATTGCAGAATCAGCATGGCAAGTGAATGAACAAAATGAAAATATTGGTGCTCGTAGATTGCATACTGTATTAGAGCGTTTGATGGAAGAAGTTTCATTTGAGGCTAGTGAACTTGATGGACAAACTGTCACAATTGATGCTAAATATGTTGGCGATCATTTAGATAAACTTGTTGCAGATGAAGATTTAAGTAAGTTTATTTTATAAATAGCTTAGATATTAGGTATATAAAGGTGAGTTTTTCTCATCTTAAATTGCTATAAACCCCGAGATAATTCGGGGTTTATTTTTTTATTTTAATTTTACAATTTTGGGGCAAGATAACCTAAAAAAACTATAAAAATAGCTTTATTGTTTTTTTATATTTTGAATAGGGTTACTACAAGTCAACTAACGAAAATCCAATACTATCGATATCTACTTAGTTATTAGCAAATGACAAACGGGAACTATCTAGTATCAAACCCATATAAGGATGTAAGATGAGCAGATCACAAGGATATGTGTGTATCTGTATTGTGCTTATTCAATGTTGCATAATAAATAATTTTTTCATAAATAAAAAAATTAAATAAAATCAATACCTTTTCTGACTGATTTTTGTTGGAAATAAAACCGTTTTTTATCAGGTATAGGTAATTATTGAGTTTGATTCGGCTGGGATTAGAGCTTTTGAGCTTGTTTGCTAGATTTTATGTTAAAAAAACTTATTAAGGCTATAAAAACAGAGTTACTAGTTCACAAATAAATTTAAAATTAATGGCTTTATAATTTTACGGACAAAATGCTTTTGATTGTTTTTTTGTTTAATAGTTGAATCAAAAACTCGCTAAAAGCGAGTTTTTGATTAGTAAGCAATTTGAATTTTTTATTATTACTTTTTGAGCAATCCATCTAATATATCAATGGCTTTGGATTTAGATTTTGAGTGATCTTTAGCATCACGATTTTCTAATTTATCACGAAGTTTGTCTAATCGCTCTTGTAATTTATCGCTTAGTATATCTGTGATTAATTTACCCATATCTATTTGGTAACGAAGATTAGCAAATTGCCCATAAATACGTAATGGTATTGTCAACTTTTGCAGTTTTCCAATTGTTTCGCTTTTGCCGTTCCAACCGCCAAACATTTTTAAATTCAAATTAATATCCAAATCTCGATTTAATATTCCAACCCTTCCTGAGCCATTAATGACATCAAGTGTCTCAGAACTCGCACTTAGTGTAGAAAATTCCAAGTTACCTTGTTTCAAGTAGGCATTGGTAGAAATTTTATGAAATTGCGTATATTTTTCTTGATTTTCAGGTGTTATGACATCTTTTGAATATTGTGCTGCTGCATTTTGGATAATACTTTGAATATTCAGATTTTTTAGTTTTGCATTGGTCACAACAATATCTAGATTTCCTTGTAAGTTGGCTAACAGTTTGGAACTCGATAAACTGTTACTTTCTAAATCTCCAGTAGCGTTAAATAAACCATCTAGATCATTTTCGGTATTTATTTGATTAAAAAATGTGTTTAAATTAATATTTGTTATCTTAGAATTAAGCTTGATTAGCGTATTTTTTTGTTTACCATTTGCTACACCAGTTGCATCTATATGGCCGTTAGCAAAATCTAAACTAATATTTTTAAATATTGCAATACCGTCATTATTAGTAATATCAACGTCAATGTTGTTTAATGTTATTTTGTTGGCATTGAACTGTTTGATATTTAACTTAGCTTTAGCATTAAAAGTATTTAGAAAGCTTAATTCATTAGTGGTTTTTGTGATATTTGATACCACGGGTGATGTTTGTTGGTTAGCTATCTTTTCATTCGATTTTTCATCTATTTCCAAAATCGAAGAGAGATCGATTTTATCTGAATTTAACTGCAAATTGATATACGGTTTATTAGCTAAATCGGCATTGATAGTACCAGTAACATGATTTTCATTAATTGAAAAAGATAAATTTTGGCTGTTTAATAACATTGGAGTCTGTTGGTAGTTAAATACACCATTAATACTACCTTTTAACTCTTTTGCTGAATTAGTAATGCCTTTATAGGTAAAATCTAACTTTTTTAAGTCGATTGTAGTTTGTTCTGGAAATTGATTTAAATCAACAGAAGCGTTAGCTATATAATATATATCTTGTTGATTTTTATCTATATTTCCTTTTAGATTGATAGAGATGTTTTTATCTTTGTTTTGTTCTATTACTAAATTAATATTTCTAAAGTTAATAAGATCATCATTATGTTGCAATACTACAGTGCTATCAGCAATTTCAAATTTATTTAGGTTAAATTCCCAATTAGATGAACTTTTTTGATCTTTTAAATCAGTAGGCCCATTAGTGATAGTATTCGAGGGTTTTTCAACTTTGTTTTTTGCAATATTACCTTTACTTTCATCGGTAATGTTGATGATTGCTGATTTTATAAATACATTTTTAACTGATAATTTTTTTGAAAAAAGAGGCAGTAATTCAACATCCAATCTCATATTATCTGCGGTTAAAATGGGTTTTTGAGAGCCATTATCGGATAGTTTTACTGAGTCAGTTAAAATACTTACTTGTGGCCATATGTGCCAGCGCAAGTTACCATCAATAGATAATTCATAACCTGTTTTATCTTTTACTGTATTGGAAATAAACCCACGAAAATTGTTAGGATCGACAAAAACAATAAGAGAAATAATACTAATTGTGATAACTAAAATTAAAATAAGTAAAGTAACCAATATTTTTTTGATCATATTAATATTCCTTTTTTAAGGTTATAAACCATCTAGTCTTTATCAATACGACTGGCGACAGCACCATGTTGGTCTTTATATTTAGCATCTTGTCTTCGGTTATATGGTCTTGAAGCAGGTCCTGTTAGTGTTTCAAAGCTAAGCGCGCCGATGGTCATTCCTGGTCTAAGTGCTAATGGAATTTTTCCTGAATTGTAAAATTCTAATACAATTTGTCCTTGCCAACCGGGATCGATTCGATGGGCGGTAACGTGAACCATAAGTCCTAACCTAGCAAGCGATGAACGTCCATCTAACCAGCCAACCAAATCGTCAGGAATAGTGACTGATTCTAATGTTACCGCTAATGCTAATTCACCTGGATGTAAGTAAAATGCATCACCTTCGGGTAATACCATTTCTTCACTCATCACACGTTCTAGTACTGCAGATACTTCTTCTTTAGGTCCACTTAAATCTATATAAGGTGTAGTATGTTCTCGAAAAGTTCGAAATTGGTTACCTAATCTAACATCAACGGTTGCACCATTAATACAGCTAGCTGCCGGTTGTGGCGTTATTTTTAATTTACCATTTTGTAAATACGCTTCAATATCTCGGTCGCATAATCTCATGGGTGATCCTTAATTCAACTCGTATTGTGTTATTTTAACAGGTTCTTCTAATGGCGTCGATGCTAGTCGTTTAAGGTTTGATCACCCATGCACGGCCATAGTGGTTATAATACCCAGCTAATTTACCCGCTTTATCGCCAATACCTAGATAAAGGTCAAAATGGTGTCCTTTAATTGCGCCTCCTACATCAAGAGCAACCATTAAACGAGTCTCTCTTCTACCGTGATATTGTCCATCGTTATCAAGGAGGGGGACATCAACTAATACCACCGAACCAATTGGTATTAGTGATTTATCAGAGGCGACAGATGCATTAGCAACTAAAGGTACTGCAGCAGCCCCTTTTACTTCAGCATTGTGTTGTGGTTTAAAAAAAACAAATGAGCGATTTTGAATTAATAGTTCTTTCAGTTTTTTTTCACTTTTATTTTTAGCCCAATCTTTGATAGCTTGTATCGACATTTTTTCTTTTTCGATTTCACCTTGTTCTACTAGTAATCTTCCAATGCTTGAATAGCCATGACCATTTTTACCACCATAGCTGAAGAAGACTAAAGGAGAACCATCTTCGAAATCAATATAGGCACTGCCTTGCACTTCCATGATGAAGTTATCCATTAAAGAGTTACTATAAGCGATTTCCAGCCCTTTACCTGACAATGCTCCATTATAAATTTGTTCACGGCTTGGTAATCTTCCTTTTATTGTTTTGGGGGGCATTTTATAAATTGGGTATTTGAATTCTGCAGTAGGGGTATGTCTTGCTTTAATCACAGGAGTGTAATAACCCGTTAAATGTACGTTACCATAGCCGTCTTGCCCAGCCATTTCATAGCTATTTAATCCGACTTTTTTAAATTCACTGGTGCTTAATGAGCGGTTAATCCAAGCATCGATAGCTTTATATATATGCTCATTTTTTTGATATAAAGATGGTGATATTTCTTTAATTTTTGAAACTTGGATAATATAGTCAGAAATGTTAATAGGGGAGGACAGTTGTGGATGGCTGATATTGAGAGGTAACGGTAATTTTCCATCTCTATATTGCTTTCCTTCATTTTTGTTGCTTTGACAACCGCTCAATAGCGATAACATAATAAAAAAGCATAAAGCATAAAAACGATAGTAATGGCTGTTTTCTTTCATCTTAGTCATTAATTATAATAAGTTATAAAACATAGAATGCTATGCTACAAGATTCTATTATAAGAAACTACAGATAATTATTACGAATCTATAAAAAGTTTTCATAAAGATTCAGCTTGCGATTTTATTTTATAGACTTTATAGTCCTATACTCTTAGAAAATCGAGAAATTGTGAAAAAAAAGGAAATAATAGCGATGAGCATTACATCCTCAAAGCATGATCTAAAGCGTAACCTTTCTAACCGTCATATTCAATTAATTGCAATTAGTGGTGCAATTGGTACTGGCTTATTTATGGGATCAGGAAAGACAATTAGCCTTGCTGGACCTTCTATTATTTTCGTGTATATGATTATTGGTTTTATCCTTTTTTTTGTTATGCGTGCGATGGGTGAAATCCTTCTTTCTAATTTGAAGTATAAGTCTTTTAGTGATTTTGCCAACGATCTTTTAGGTCCTTGGGCTGGATTTTTTACTGGTTGGACTTATTGGTTTTGCTGGGTGGTTACAGGAATTGCGGATGTTATTGCAATTGCTGGATATGCGCAACATTGGTTTCCTGAACTGCAATCTTGGATACCAATGTTATTGACTGTTGTCTTGCTATTAACTTTAAATCTATTAACCGTAAAAATGTTTGGTGAGACAGAGTTTTGGTTTTCAATGATTAAGATTGTTGCAATTTTAGCACTGATCGGTATTGGGTTAATACTTATTATAACTGCTTTCCATTCCGAACAGACAGATACTACAGCAGCATTTTCGAATCTATGGGAGTACGGAGGCTTTTTTCCTCATGGTACTATGGGCTTTTTTGCTGGATTTCAAATTGCTATTTTTGCTTTTGTGGGGATTGAATTAGTTGGCACAACGGCGGCCGAAACAGTCGATCCGAGCAAAAATTTGCCTCGTGCTATTAACTCTGTGCCAGCACGTATTATCTTTTTCTATGTTTTTGCTTTAATCATTATTATGAGTGTCACACCTTGGACGTTAATTTCCCCAAATAAAAGCCCATTCGTTGAATTATTTACTTTAATTGGTTTACCAGCGGCTGCAAGTATTATTAATTTCGTAGTACTTACATCAGCTGCATCTTCCGCTAATAGCGGTATTTACTCAACAAGCAGAATGCTGTTTGGACTTGCTAAAAAACAAGATGCGCCAGAGCCTTTTGGAAAATTATCTAGTCGTTCAGTGCCAGCTAATGGTTTAGTATTTTCGTGTGCTTGTTTATTTGGTGGTGTAGTTTTGATTTACTTAGTACCTAATGTCATGGAAGCTTTTACTATAGTAACCACAATTTCGGCTATTTTATTTATGTTTATTTGGTCGATGATTCTTATTTCTTATATTGCTTATCGTTGTAAAAAATTAAACTTGCATGAACAATCCCAATTTAAAATGCCCGGTGGTATTTTGATGTGTGTTGTCTGTTTAGCGTTTTTTGCTTTCGTGATTGTGTTACTTACTTTCGAGGCAGATACCCGCCAAGCATTAGTGGCAACACCTATTTGGTTTGTTGTTTTAGGTGTGAGCTATTTTATTCGCTCGTTAAAACGTTAATAAATCTGAACTTAAAATGGCAGGGACCCTGCCATTGTTATTGCTATTATTGAGCTTTATTCTTTTCTGTCCATATAATACTAGCAATAATACCCAAAGCTAGTATGCCTAAAACGATATAAAGACTTGTGCTTGGATCGATATCAATACCATATCCAAATAAATGCTTGCTTGCATTTAAAGCTAATTTTCCGGCAATAAAAAAGAGTAAGCAGATAACCGCTTTACCAAGGTGAACTAAATACTGTTTCATGGCTTGTAAAATAAAGTACATAGTTCTAAGACCTAAAATAGCAAAAATCATAGCGCTATAGACTATTAATGGTTCTTGGCTGACAGCGATTACTGCAGGAACTGAATCAAAGGCAAACATAACGTCACTTAATTCGATTACAATAATACATAAAAACAGTGGTGTAGCATAAAAAGTACTTTTAGGTATTGTATTAATTAAATTTTTGTTTTCAGGTTTTGTAAGCTCTGTATCAAGTTGTTTTTGAGACAATAAAAATTGATGGCCGACAATTTTGGGATAAGATGGAAAAATACGTTTGGCTATGCGGAAAGCAAAGTGATTTGAGTAATCTTTGATATCTTGGTCATTGTCTTGATTTTTTAACATCATGATTCCCGTGCAAGCAACTAAGATCGAAAATACAAATTCCATCCAAGGACCCAAATATAACAAACCTGTACCAATTACGACAAATATGGCGCGAAATATAATAGCACCAATAACTCCCCAATAAAGTAAGCGGTGACGATAGTTATTTGGTACTGCAAACCACGAAAAAATAGCCATAATCACAAATAAATTATCAACAGATAATGCTTTTTCAAGGACATAACCTGTAATAAATAAACTGGCTATAGCACTGCCATGATGAAGGTACAAATATAGTGCAAACACCAATGCAACGATTATCCAAAATAGTGACCAAACAATGGCATTGCTTAAACTAATTTGTTTATCGTTATGGTGAGCATATAAATCAATAATAATTGCGGCCAAGGCTAGCCCACTAAATACTAATATAGTTTCTATTGGAAAGCCTAATGAATCTTGAATCATAATTATATTACCTAATATTAATAGCTATATGGAGTGAATTTTGTGTTTTGGTTATATTGAATTATTCAATAGATAATAATTATAAAAGTGGTTGAGTATATATTGCTAGCTAAATCAAAAAAAGTTATATTTGCAACTTATATTTAACTGTTTTAAGTTAATACAATTTTGAGCTAAAATTCATGACAAAATTTAAAATAATTATTTTATTTCTTTTTCCTTTTTTTACAGGATTCTTGCATGCTCTCTCGGTAGAGCCCTATATATCTTCTTTGCCTCAGGGAAGCGATTTATCTATTTTGGTTCAATCTGTAGAAAGTAAACCTAAGACTTTAGCAAAATATAAAAGTGATCAGTTCAAACAGCCTGCAAGTACTCAAAAAGTGATAACAGCCTTAGCCGCAGAGCTTGAATTAGGACGTGATTTCCGATTTATAACTCGTATGCAAACCAATGGTTCAATAAGTAATAAACAGTTAAATGGTGATCTTATTATTCAATTAAGTGGAGATCCAACATTTACCCGAGAAAAATTAAAAAATATGATTGTTGAACTGCGTAAAAAAGGTATTGAAAAAATTGCAGGAAATTTGATTTTAGATACTTCAATATTTACTAGTCATGATAAAGCTGAGGGGTGGTCGTGGAATAATTTAACAGCTTGTTACAGTGCTCCGCCATCGGCAGCGATTATTGATGATAATTGTTTCTATGCATCAGTGATACCAGGTAAAATCGGGGGACAAGCTACGATATCTACGTCGTCTAATATTCCTGCCCAGGTGACGGGAAATGTGAAAACCATAGCTAAAAATAGTAAAGATCTTAATGATAAGTATTGTGAGTTAGATGTTACCTATTCAGATAAAAATCGTTACCATCTATCGGGATGCATTGCTGCAAGCCCAGATAAAACAGCGTTAAAATTTGCGGTAATTAACGGGGTGGAGTATTTTTCTACTATTTTAAAAAATGAGCTTAAACAGCAAAAAATAACGTATACAGGTTCACTTTTAGAACGTAATCAAAGAACTAATACTCAGTTGACTTTATTAGCATCTAGTCAATCAGAACCGCTTTCTGAGTTGTTAACGGTGATGCTTAAAAAATCAAATAATTTATATGCAGATGTCATTTTTAGAACGTTAGGTGCTCATTATTATAACGTTCAAGGTACATGGCGTAATGGAGGTGATGCTGTTAAGCAAATTTTACGCAAAAAAACAGGTATTAATCTTGAGAACTTAGTTATTGTTGATGGTTCTGGGTTATCTCGATTAAACTTGGTAAGTGCTGACAAATTAATGGAAATTTTGCAATACATTGCTGCCCATAATACGCAATTAAGAATTATTGAAATGTTACCAATTGCCGGGGTCGATGGTACGTTACAAAATCGTAAGAGTTTTAATCAAGCGCCTTTTAAAGAGACAATACGAGCCAAAACTGGTTATATTCAAGGATGCTATAATTTAGCTGGATTTATCCAAAAATCTGATGGTAAATATGTGGCTTTCGTGCAGTTACTATCAGGTTATCACGCCGACAGTCAAAGTGAACCCCAAAACAGTGCCATTATGCGTTTTGAATCGGAGTTTTATAAAAATTTTATTAATTAATAATTCTGTAAGAAGGACACATAAGTTTTATCTAAAATGAATATGTGTCCTAAAAATTATTTACTAGTAAAGCATAAAATTAGATATTAGCTGCTAAAAATCCGCCGCTTTGATGTTTCCAGAGTTGTGCATATAATCCATTTTTCATAAGTAACTCTTGGTGTGTTCCTTGCTCAATGATTTTTCCTTGATCTAGTACGACTAATCTATCCATTGCTGCAATGGTTGATAGCCGGTGAGCAATGGCAATAACGGTTTTACCTTCCATCAAAGTGTATAAGCTTTCTTGGATTGCTTGTTCAATTTCAGAATCCAGCGCACTTGTTGCTTCATCTAATAATAAGATAGGAGCATTTTTTAGGATAACGCGAGCAATTGCAATACGTTGTCTTTGCCCGCCAGATAATTTTATGCCTCGCTCACCAACAAATGCGTCATAGCCAGTTCTACCTTTTGCATCAACTAGTGTTTGAATAAAGTTATCAGCATGTGCTTTTTGAGCTGCTTCAATCATTTGCTCTTCGGTTGCGTAATTGTTACCATAGAGCAAGTTCTCTCGCACTGTTCGATGCAATAATGAGGTATCTTGTGTCACCATACCAATTTGGGCTCGTAGGCTTTCTTGGCTAACAGTCGTAATATCTTGTCCATCAATAACAATCTTGCCACTTTGTAAATCGTAAAAGCGAAGTAATAAATTGATAAGTGTTGATTTACCTGCCCCTGAACGACCAACTAATCCTATTTTTTCACCAGATTTAATTGTTAAATCTAAATTTTCAATGACTGAATGACTCTGTTTTTTGTCATAGGAAAAATAAATGTGTTTAAATTCAATTTTTCCTTGAGTAACATTAAGTGATGTTGCATTGGGTTGATCAACAACTGTTTTAGTTGCTGAAAAAGTATTAATACCGTCTTTAACAACCCCAATATTTTCAAATAGGGCAGCCATTTCCCACATGATCCAGTGTGAAAAACCATTTAAACGAAGTGCAACAGCCGTTGTTGTTGCAATTGCACCAACACCAATGAACTGATTTATCCATAACCACAATGCAACGCCTGTTGTGCTTAGTACTAACAAAATAGACAATAGATGATTAACAATTTCAAAACTACTGACTAGGCGCATCTGTTTGTTTACTGTAACTAAAAACTCATCCATTGATTCTTGCGCATATTTTGCCTCATTGCCTGCATGAGAAAATAGTTTTACGGTCATTATGTTGGTATAGGCATCAGTCACTCGCCCTGTCATCGTAGAACGAGCATTAGCCTGCATACTAGCGACTTTACTTAATCGGGGAATAAAATAATACATGGCAATGCCATAAATCAGACACCAACACATAAATGGCATTAATAACCAAATATCTAATTGGCCGATGATTGTTGCCATAGTAATAAACGAGATTAGGACATAGATGAAAATATCTGCCACTAAGAAACACGTATCGCGAACCGCTAGTGCTGTTTGCATGACTTTTGCTGATATTCTTCCAGCAAATTCATCTTGAAAAAAGCGCATACTTTGGTTAAGTACTAACCTATGTAGATTCCAGCGCATTCGCATTGGAAAATTTCCTGCTAGGCATTGATGTTTAATAATAGTTTGTAGTCCAATGATAATTGTACTGGATAGGATGATTAAGGTTAATAGTATTAATGTTGTTTTTTCTTGTTGCCAAAATTTGCTAGGTTCAATAATCGCAAGCCAATCAATAACTTTACCGAGAGCTGCGTATAAAAAGGCTTCAAAAGCTCCACCTAACGCGCTAAAAATAATTAATAGTAGTAAAAATAAACGAGTTCCTTTAGTTGATTGCCATATGAAACTAAAAAAATTTTTAGCCATAGGACGAGGTTCATCTGTCGGATAAGATGACACCAATTTTTCAAAAAATCGATACATGTTAGGCCTAATTAATAATAAGATTATTTATTGATAATATTATAAATAATATAGAAAAAAGGAGGTAATGCAAATAACTATAAGTTATTTTTACACTAATATGCTACATGAAATTTAAAAAACATAAATTAACTATTTAGCTGTTATTATTTAAGTTATAAACATCAAAGAAATTAGTAGGGAATAAAATGTTTAATATTCCCTCGTTTTTTTATTATATCTCGAAAGTTGATATATAGCGATTAAAGACATTAATAAATATCTTTAATGATAAGTACAACACGACCAACAATATGGTATTTATGAAAGTCTGCTTTTGGTACTTCAATTGTAGGGTGTTGGCTATTGTTACAAATTAACAGCCACCCATCGAGAGTTAAACGTACTTTTCTTAAGAAAGTAATATCTTCATATTCAATTAAATAGATTGCTCCATCAACGATATCACTCACTTCGGTGTTAAGGATTAGACCGTTATTATTTTTTATTTCTGGTGACATTAAATCACCTTTGGCCCAATATATAATTAATTTTTTAGCATCTAAACCACGGTGTTTAACCCAACCTTCAATAATAGGATAATTCATTACCGGAGGGGTTTCTCTAACAAAACGTTCTTTTTGTGCCTCTTCTTTTGTTGGTAGCTGTTTTTTATAAACAGGAATACGATAAATATTTTCATTGTAAACATCTTCATCATTTTTGGAGTCTACAAATTCTAGTCTATGTCCCGTAGCAAGCCAATTAAAAGAAACATTACATTTTTCAGCAATAACTTCTAAGCGTGTCAGTGATGGGTATGTTTTTCCCGATAAATAATCTCGGATTACTGTTTCTGACATATCACATTTTTTAGCGAAAGCAGAAACAGATAAACCTTGCATTGAGCTATGTAATCTATCTTTGAAAGTTTTAACATTATTATTTTTAATTGTGTTCATCTTTGACTCATTATTTCTTGCATAAGTTGATTGATTATAGTGTATTTTAAAATAATTTTGTACACATCCATAATATAGAAAATTAATGAAATTCTTTTTATTTTTTTGTTTCTGTGAATTGTTTAAAAAAACATAACTTGATGTTTTTCTGTTTTTGTTGCGTGCTTTTTCATCCTTATTTGTTTATTTTAATGTTTATATTTATTTTTTCAAGTTAATGTTGATATTGATCAAATGTTGTATTTTTTGTTTATTTATTTGTTTTTATTTAATTTGTCTGTTTTTGGTTATGCTGTAGCTAAATAAATTAAAAAAATAAAAACGTTGACTAATGAGAAAAAAAACGGATAATAAGAAGGGTAAGGATTTTTCATTGTTTTCTTTCCTTATATTCCTTATATTTCATGTTGGCCTGTATAGTTTTATACAGGTCTTTTTTTTTGTTCTTGAACTATTCATGAAATCCCATCATAAAAAGAGTATAATAATATGCTATAAAATCTGTTTTAAGGCCTATCCTAAATAGAGACTTGTATTTATTGAGAGGAGTTTATTATGTCTTTTAGTATTCCACATCTTTTAGTGTTTCTTGCTGTAGTTATTTTATTATTTGGTACCAAAAAATTACGTAATTTAGGTTCAGATCTTGGTTCAGCATTGAAAGGCTTTAAAAAAGCGATGAATGATGACGAAGTGGAATCAAAAAATGATGATAAGTTAGATAATAAATAGATGTAATTATTGGTATGAATATTCAATTTGATGTGGCAATTGTAGGTGGAGGGTTAGTGGGGTTAGCGACAGCCTGCGCACTTAGTCAATATGCACTAAACATTGCAATTATAGATGCTAAAATTCATCGGCATGCATCATTGTCACATAGTGAAATAGGTATTAGAGCCTCAGCTATTAATGGCGCAAGCCAACGGTATTTTTCGCAAATCGGTATATGGGATGATCTGTGCGCTAGTCGACGTGTACAAGAGTTTACCGAAATAGGTGTATGGGAAAAATATGGTCAAGCTCATTTGTCTGCTCATGCTAAAGATTATGGTTATTCAAATCTTGGATATATAATCGAAAATAATGTTATTTCTCATTATCTTTACCAATATGCTAAAAAGTGTTCCAATATTCATTTTTATAGTTTTGAAGCAATTGATTGTACATTTAATGACGATTTTGCCTTTTTGACACTTGCAGATAAAACTGTTTTACAATCTAAATTAATGATTGGTGCAGATGGTGCTCATTCTTGGGTACGTAGATGCAAAAATATTCCTGTTTTTGAACGCGATTATCTTCATCATGCTGTTATTACAACTGTTGAAACTGAGTATCCACATCAATCTTGTGCTAGACAAGTGTTTTATCCTAATGGGATTATCGCTTTTCTTCCGCTTTGGGATGCCAATAAAAGTTGCTTAGTTTGGTCGACTAAACCAGATAATGTGGCAAATTTAACCACGCTTTGTGAATCTGAATTTTCAAATCAATTACTAGCGTTAACGGGCGATAAAGTAGGCAAGTGCCAATTAATTAATCCGCGCATGGTATTTCCATTAAAAGCGCGTTTTGCAAAACAATTTGTTAGACATCGCTTAGTTCTGATTGGTGATGCTGCACACACTATTCATCCTTTAGCTGGACAAGGCGTGAATTTAGGGTTTCAAGACTCCGCTTTATTAGTTTCGACCATTGAACAATTAATTGATACACAAAAAGATATTGGACTTGTAAATAATTTAAAGTCATTTGAGTTTAACCGTCGTAAAGATACGTTAGTGATGCTCACAGCCATGAGAACAATTCAAGATATGTTTAATGGTGATAATGTGCTGAAAAAGACATTAAGAACCATTGGCATGAATGCTATTAATCACAGTTCACTATTAAAAAAACAATTGATCAAATACGCTATGCATATTTGATTTAGGTTAACATTTAGTTAATGTGATTTTTGTCAAAAAGTTTCAAGTAGAAATGAGTTTTAGTATAAAAAAGCCAGCACATGATACCTAATATTGCTAAAGATATGCTTGCAATGATTATCGCTATCCATCCGTAATGACTAAATAAATAGGTCGAACCCACAGATCCTAGCATTCCGCCAATAAAATAGCATACCATATAACCTGTATTCATTCGGCTGCGTGCTTCGGGTCTGATTTGATAAATAGCATTCATATTCGACACATGGGTAACTTGTACGGCTAAATCTAACAAAATTACGCCGAAAATTAAGGCGAAAATTGAATATTGCGCTAACGATAGGGGTAACCAAGCTAACAGCAATAAACATAATCCAATAGTGGTTGCAATAAAACCTTTGCCTTTGTCTGATAATTTTCCCACTATTGGTGATCCCATTGCACCAGCCGCACCAGCAAGTCCAAATAAGCCAATAATAAAATCAGAATAGTGGTATGGTGCATTAGTTAGTAAGAAAGCAAGAGGTGTCCATAATAGTGAAAATAATGCAAACGATATAATGGCTAATAGTGAACGAATTCTAAGTGCTGGCTCTTGTTTATATAATAAAGCAATCGACCATAACAGCTTAAAATAATTAATGTTAATATCGCAACGGTAACTGGGTAGTGAAGCCCAGAGTAATAGCGTCACAATGGCCATAATACCTGTTGCAATCCAATACACATCATGCCAATCGGCAATGGTTGAAATGGCACCCGCAAAGGTTCGACCCAATAAAATACCTAGTAACATACCACTCATTAATGTGCCCACGATTTTACCACGATGTTCTGGTCTTGATAATGTAGCTGCAAAAGGAATTAAGACTTGTGCTACCGTTGAAAATAACCCTGTCATAGCTGTGCCTATTATAAGCATTTCTATATTTTGAGATAAAGCGCTTACCATAAGTCCACAAGTGGATAATATCATTAAAATAATAATCAATCTTTTACGCTCTAGTTTATCACCAAGTGGTGTGATAAAAAGTAAACCCACAGCATAACTAAATTGTGCTGCCATAATGATTGATCCTGCATTTTCTACTTTTATATGCAGATTATTTGTAATCGAATGTAATAGCGGCTGAGCATAATAATTGCTAGCTATAGTAATACCAATAGCAAATGCCATTAAAAACACTAAGTAGCCAGATAAGCTTTGATGTTGTTTGCTTTGCATAACTTAATAGAGTAAAAAATAATGAGTAATTATATACTAAAAATAATGTAGATTCTGATAAATAGGCGTTAATAATTTGTTTGTTTTAATAAGTTATAAACAGGCGTTGCTAAGCCTATTTTTGCATTGTCAGAGTTAAGATTATACCAATAGCCACAAGATTCATCCCAACATTTTGTATAATTAGTGATAACACAATGGATAGGAATAATGTCTAAGTGAAAATGGCTAAAGGTGTGGCGAAAAGCAACAAGTTGCTTTGGTTTTGTTGTTTCAATGCCTTGTTTTTTTAACCAGTCAGTTAATGCTTGCTTACTTGAAAACTGAGGTAAACAATATAGTCCTCCCCAAATACCCGATGGTGGTCTTTTTTCTAGCCAAATAGCTTGATGATATTCAAGCATTAAAAAATAGGCTGTTTTTTCAGGAATAGTCTTTTTAGGTTTTGGGGCTGGATATTGTTGCCAAGTTTCATTTTTATAGGCAAGGCAATGATTATGCAATGGACATAAAGTGCACTTAGGTTTAGTGCGAGTACAAACCATTGCGCCAATATCCATCATGGCTTGATTAAATTTTGCAACCTCTTTTTGAGGGGTAACTTGCTCACTTAATTGCCAGAGTTTATTTTCAACAGTTTTAATACCCGGCCAGCCTTCAACTGCAAAATATCGGGTTAAAACACGTTTTACATTGCCATCTAAAATTGGATAATGCTGATTTTGTGAAAGTGATAAAATTGCTCCTGCAGTTGAGCGCCCGACACCGGGTAGGGCGATGACATCGTCAAATTGTGTAGGGAACACGCCATTAAACTGTTCGGCAATCATTTGTGCTGCTTTATGTAAATTCCGTGCCCTTGCATAATAACCAAGTCCTGTCCAAAGATGTAATACATCGTCAATTGGTGATTTTGCTAGGTCAGTTACCTTGGGAAATTGTTCAATAAAACGGTTAAAGTAAGGGATTACCGTTGCAACTTGAGTTTGTTGCAACATCACTTCTGATAACCAAACGTGATAAGCGCTTTTTTCGATTTGCCAAGGTAGCGATTTTCTACCGTACAGTTCATACCAGTTAAGTACAGCTTGCGAAAACTGTTGCATAGTCATAGTTATTTACATTACAGCAACAATGGAATCACTTGGATAGCATCCGAGCACCTTGGTATATAATGTCATTGTTGCTAGTTCTTTGAGTGCTGTTTGCATTTCATAAGAATGGATATTGCCTTGCAAATCAATATAAAACATTTCTTCCCATGGTGTACCATGAATTGGACGCGACTCAAGTTTAGTCATGACGATATTATGATTACGTAATACTAATAGCGCATCAACTAAAGCACCTGCTTGTTGACCGGTCTTCATTAAAATTGTGGTTTTAGCTGGAATTTGATCCGAAACCTCAATAGGATGACGAGCCAGCACAATAAACCGAGTAATGTTTTCTTTTTGATTGGCAAAGTTATGTTCAAGGACTTGCAGTCCATATAATTCACCGCCATCTTTATTACCCATTGCTGCAACATTAGGTTGATTCAATTTTGCAACAGTTTCCATTGCTGACGATGTACTATCGCAGTATACAATCTTCCAATGTGGATAGCTTTCTAGAAAGTTACTGCATTGTTGGAATGGTTGTGGATGGCTATAAATGGTATCAATTTGTTCAATTTTTGAATTTGGCCCGGCAAGAACACAATGATCAATAGGTAAAGAAAGCTCACCAATAATGTGTAAATTGGTTTTTTGCAGTAAATCATAAACTTCATTAATTGAGCCCGAGCTAGAATTTTCTATTGGTAAAATGCCATAATCTACAGCACCATTTTCGACTTGTTCAAAAATGTCTTTAAAGGTTGAACAGCTTAATTCAATCATTTCATCTAAATGAGCGCTTGCATAATGGCGTGCTGCGGAATGAGAATAAGATCCTTTTGGCCCTAAAAAAGCAACTTTGGCCGTGACAATAGTGCCGCGATTAAGTTTTTCTTGTAAGATTTTTTGTTGTAATAATACAGAATCTTCAATAATTAATTGATATAAGCGTTTAATGAATAGATCATCAAGATGGTAATTTTTGCCTTGATTGATTAAAGCTTTTATGAGTAAACGCTCACGCTCAATATCACGTACTGGAATGTTTGCTTCAATTTTAGTATAAATTACTTGCGTTGAGAGTTTGCGACGTTCAGCAATAAGTTCTAATAACGTTTTATCTAGCTCATTAATCTTATCTCGTAAAGGTAATAAAGGGTTTGTAGTCATTTTTATTAAATATTTAAAAAAAGATAGTTTGTATTATAACAAGCAAAAAAATAAAGGCACCATTAAAGTGCCTTTTTATTAAATTGAAAAAATAAATTAATTAAATTTCTTCTTCTAATATTGCATCTTTTATACTGTTAGCCGCACGGCGAGCTTTTTCTTTATGTTGCAACTTATTAAGTTGTTTTTCAAGTTTATCAATAAGATCATTAATTGCGGCATACATATCAATATGTTTGGCAGATGCAACTAATGGCGTTCCTTTAGTGGCAATTGTTGCATCAACAATAAATCCGTCAGGTTCTTTGGATAAAATAAAATGAGGGTTGATTAGTTGCGCTCTCCATTTATCTAATTTCGAAAACTTATCTTCTAGATAGCTACGAATAGCAGGGGTAATATCCATTTGTTTACTGGTAATATTTAAAGCCATAGTTGACCTCCGCTTTTTATCAATAAATCTAACCTTTTTAAAATTGTTATCACTACATTGGCAAATTATTTTATTTTCGTCAATAAGATATTTATTATTGTTCACATTTTTGTGAATTTAATTTAAAAATAGATTCTATTAATTTGCTATTGCATAACAGTGGGGCTGAAACTGATTTTACTATATACTGTGTCAATAAGTATTTAGTTTATTCTGCGTTATAAGATATTTTCAATGAATGAGGATAATGTGAGTTATTTAGATAATGTAAAGATTGTTTTGGTTGAAACATCTCATACAGGTAATATGGGATCTGCCGCAAGAGCAATGAAAACAATGGGATTAACGAATCTTTGTTTAGTTAATCCCGTCATCAAGCCTGATTCTCAATCGATTTCGTTAGCGGCAGGTGCGAGTGATATTATTAAAAATGCACAAATTTTTTCGTCGCTTGAACAAGCCATTGCTGATTGTACTTTAGTGATTGGCACTAGTGCCCGCTCCCGTAGTTTGCAATGGCCACACTTAACCCCAAAAACATGTGGTGATAAGATTATTCAAGAAGCAACTAAGAGCTATGCCCAAGTTGCTTTGGTGTTTGGGCGTGAACGTGTCGGTTTAACGAATGAAGAATTGCAAAAGTGCCATTATCATGTTGGCATTCCTGCTAATCCTGATTATAGTTCTTTAAACCTTGCCATGTCGGTGCAAGTTTTGTGTTATGAAATTCGTATGTCAATGTTAAACCTTGAAAATAACATATCAGAGCAAAAAAATGGGAATATGTCAGAAACTGAATTTCCTATTGATGCCGATATAGAGCGTTTTTACCAGCATTTAGAACAGACTTTATTACACACAGGCTTTATTAAGGCCAACCATCCAGGGCAAATTATGGGGCGTTTACGTCGATTATTTACACGTGCACGTATTGAACAACAGGAGCTGAATATTTTGCGAGGTATTTTAACTTCGATTGATAAAACGTTACAATAATCACAAAAAATAACACCCTCGGGGTTGTGGGTGTTATTTTTCAATCGACAATGTTTAATGCGCTATTTATTCATCAAACTTTTTATTTTGATAATATTAACTTTTTTTCCGCCATGTTGTACCATTCGCGCCATCTTCAAGCACAATATTCATTGCATTTAATTTGTCGCGAGCTTCGTCGGCTTGTGCCCAATTTTTGCTTGCTCTGGCTTCGTTTCGTTGTTTAATTAACGCTTCGACTAATGCAATATCAACATCATCTTGCTGATTACTTTGTAAAAATTTTATGGGATCTTGCTCTAATAGTCCAAGTACTGCTGATAAATAACGTAATTCAGCAGCTAATTCATTAGCAAGTGACATATTATTATCTGCTTTGGCTTTATTTATTTCACGAGCTAAATCAAAAAGAGTTGAATAAGCTTCTGGCGTATTAAAATCATCATTCATTGCATCACAAAATTGGCGATAATAATCGCTGTCAGGCGTCATGTGTGGATGAGTTGGATCCGTATCTCGTAGTGCTGTATAGAGTCTCTCTAGTGCCATTCTTGCTTGCTTTAAATTATCTTCACTATAGTTGAGTTGGCTTCGATAATGGCCTGATAGTAAAAAGTAACGCACTGTTTCGGCATCATAATGTTTTAATACATCGCGAATTGTGAAAAAATTATTGAGTGATTTTGACATTTTTTCTTGGTCTATCATAACCATGCCGGAATGCATCCAATAATTGACATATTGACCATCATGCGCACAGGTTGATTGGGCAATTTCGTTTTCATGATGTGGGAACATTAAATCTGAGCCGCCACCGTGAATATCAAAGTGATTACCTAACTGATAACTATTCATCGCAGAACATTCAATGTGCCAACCTGGGCGACCTTTACCCCACGGTGAGTCCCAACTTGGTTCATTCTGTTTTGACATTTTCCATAACACAAAATCCATTGGATTACGTTTAACATCAACCACATCAACACGAGCGCCAGCTTGTAGCTGTTCTAAATTTTGTCGCGATAAAACACCATAATTAGGATCACTGTCTACTGAAAACATTATATCGCCATTATCGGCAATATAAGCATGGTTTTTGGCAATTAATTTTTCAACTAATTGGATGATTTGTGGCATGTGATGAGTAGCACGTGGTTCTATATCAGGGCGTTTTATATTCAGCGCATCAAAATCTGCATACATTTCTTGTAGCATTCGATCGGTAAGTTGCTCGCAACTCTCGCCATTTTCGAGTGCACGTTTGATGATTTTGTCATCCACATCAGTAATATTACGTACATAAGTTAAATCATAACCTAAAAAACGTAAATAACGGGTGACAACATCAAATGCAACAAAAGTACGCCCGTGACCAATATGGCAAAGATCGTAAATGGTTACTCCACAAACATATAGTCCAACTTTATTTGGGATAATAGACTGAAAGACTTCCTTTTCTCTAGTTAATGTGTTGAATATTTTTAACATTATAATCTACAAGTTGAAATTGATGGGTTTAAGTAAATAATATAACAAAATTCTGGGTATGACGAAATTACTTATTACGAACTTTGAACTAAAAAGGATGATATATCTAAGCGTATAAAACTTAAGAGTTAGTTAAATTGGCGGGAAAACCGCCAATCTAACGGGAAATAAATTATTTTTTTATGTGGCGATAGATATAAATGAGTATAATCGAACCAAGTACTGAAATTAACAAACTAGGAAAGTTAAAGCCAGTCACACTACCCCAACCAAAGAAGGTGCTAATATAGCCACCAACTAAAGCCCCTGCAATGCCTAATAAAATAGTTTTAATTACACCTACACTTCCTAGTGGCATAAAAAACTTAGCAATCCAACCGGCAATTAAACCTAGAATTACCCAACTTAGAATACCCATAGTAATTTCCTCTTGTTATTGAAATTAATTTTAGTTTACTTCAATTAATTAAAAAATCTAACAGAAGTTAATGTTCAATGTAATAGCTTTAATCAATTAATTAAGAGTAATAAATGATATTGAAAATATATTAATAAGTAGTACTGTTAAAGAAAATAGAGATGTAATCTAAAAACTCATTACATGAATAAAATCTTTTAATTTTATTTCTTTTAATAATGTTTTGCTATGTTTTCGTGCTTTTAACATATATTAGAGTAAAGATAAGTGGATGATTAGAAATAAGTATAAGGGAGATTAAATCTCCCTTATAAAATTATTGTTCAAAAATCGCGTTATGTAGAATTTTAATAATTGATTCTGCGTCATTGCTTTTTGCTAATAGGCAAAGATTGTGAGTACTTGCCCCATAACAGCAAAGTCTAATAATAAAATCATCTAATACACCAAACACCTCTTTTGCTATCCCTTGTGTTGAAGTTAGGTTATTTCCAATAATAGCAATTAGTGCTAAGTCTTCTTCAACTGTGACATGACACACGGTTGATAGTTCATCAAATAATGCTTTTGTTAATAAACTGTTACCGTTAGTGTTAGTGCCTGTGGTATCAATAGTTAATGCGATACTGACTTCTGATGTTGTGACTAAATCAACCGAAATATTATGTTTGGCTAATATCGTAAACACATTAGCTAGAAAACCTTGTGCATGTAGCATGTTTAAACTTGTAAGTGTTAATAATGTTTGTTTGCGACGTAGTGCTAACGCTCTAAATACTGGTAATTTAGATGTAATGCTATTAGTGTTGTAAACAATAGTTCCTCCTTTCTGCGGTGCCTTACTTGAACCAACAAAAACAGGGATATTGCTACGCACTGCTGGTACAAGTGTAGCTGGGTGTAGTACTTTAGCGCCAAATGTAGCCATTTCGGTTGCTTCAGCAAAAGATATTTCATCAATACGTTTAGCCTCTGGTGTAATACGAGGATCGTTAGTATAAATTCCTGCAACATCAGTCCAAATGTCAATTTGAGTGGCATTTAATGCTTCACCTAATAACGCTGCGGTATAATCGCTTCCCCCACGGCCTAAAGTGGTGGTTTTGCCAGAACTTTCACTACCGATAAATCCTTGTGTTACAATGATGCTATGACTGTTTAGTGATTTTAAATGCGCGCAGCAAAGCTGTTTAATATCTTCAATTTTAGGTGTGGCTTTACCAAATTTATCATCGGTGCGCATAACTTTACGGACGTCAAACCATATGGCATTTTTTTGTTTTTCTTTCAATATTTCGACAAACAGTTTTGAAGACATAATTTCACCGTGACTAACGAGCTCGTCTGTTAATGCAGATGATGTAGCCAAACTTGCGGCTTCAGACAAAGAGGCTATATTAGCAATGATTTTGTCAATTTCAGTTCGTAGTTCAATATTTTCAGGTAATTGTTCTAAGATGTTGTATTGGATTGATTGGATTTTGGCAATATGTTGAGAGCGAACTTCGGCATTACGACCTTCAGCTAATGCGACTAATAAATTTGTCACGCCTGCAGAGGCCGATAGTACCACAACTTTTACGTTAGGGTTAGTTACTACAATATTGGCACTGTTTACCATTGAAGAGTAATCGGCGACGCTAGTGCCACCAAATTTAGCAATTACGAATGATGTTTCCATGGATTCCTCATATTAAAAATTTTTATTTTTAACAGAGTTAGAGCGGGTGTGTTCTATTTACAATTAAAAAAGTACAAACCATGAAGTGCTCCACCTGTTAAGGTGACAACCCAAGGGATTCAGCCCTTGCAGTCGATTTGATTGCTTCTGGATAGGTAATCAAACCTCGGCATTACATCCCCTCAATCATTTATTAATGGTTCCAGTCCCTAAAATGATTTACCTGAGTAATGCGCCTCTTCGTTTTGCAACTTCTGTAACGAAGTCAGCGTTATATAAGATTAACGATTTTATTAATTGTGTCAATAGGTTAAATGTTAAAAATTATTAGCTGTAATACGGGGAAATTGCAACCACTATAATTCTCGTTCAAACAATTCGATAATGGTTTGATATAATTTTTTTACTGTACACTCTTTAGTTGGTGTACTAAAAATTGTATCGTCTCCAGCAATTGAACCTAAAATACCTTCTGATTTACCAATTGAATCGAGTAATCGAGCAATGAGTTGGGCTGCACCTGGGCTGGTGCGTATCACCACCATTGAACTATTAAAATCAATATCAATCACTAAATTTTTCAATGGACTACTTGTAGTTGGTACGCTGATTTCAGCAGGTAAACAATAGACCATTTCGGATTTTGCATTGCGAGTTCTCACTGCGCCAAATTTGGTTAGCATACGTGAAACTTTTGATTGATTGATATTATCAAAACCTTGTTCTTGTAGCGCTTGTACGATTTCTACTTGCGAACTAAACTTCTCTTGAAGAAGCATCTCTTTAAATATTTTAGTGAGATTAGCTTGTTTCATAATATTCCTCGGCTTTTACTTTGTTACCGTTTTTTCTAATACATGAAGTTATAATACGTATAATAAAATTTTCTTGTTATTTAAACAAAAATAACTCCAATTATTTTAAATGCATCAATAACAATTATTGTATACATAATTATGCATTAAATTTGTATAAAATTAAAGTGTTGATTTAATTGCATCTTTAGGACGAAAAGACTTAACTATTTGATCATGGGTTTCAATGTAAGGACCTTCTAATAGCTGTATACAATAGGGGATGCTGGCAAATATACCATTAACAATTACATTTCCTTGATTGTCTTTAACGCCTTCAAGTGTCTCTTTGATTGATTTTGGTCTACCTGGTAGGTTTATGATTAAACACTTTTTGCGAATAACACCAATTTGCCTTGATAAAATCGCGGTTGGTACAAAATGCAAACTGATTTGACGCATTTGTTCTCCATATCCTGGCATCACCCGATCGGAGATCGCAAGTGTTGCATCAGGTGTTACGTCTCTAATTGCAGGACCAGTGCCTCCGGTGGTTAAAATTAAGTGGCAATGTAGATTATCAACCAGCTCACATAATGTTTGTTCAATGACAGCTTGCTCATCAGGAATAATACGCCTTTCGGTTACAAAAGGTGTTTTCAATGCAGTTTGTAACCATGAAACTAATGATGGAATGCCTTCATCTTGGTAAACGCCACTTGAAGCTCTATCTGATACTGAAACTAACCCAATTTTAAACATGCTACTTATTCCTTCAACGATAAAGGCACACAGCTCGAAAATTAAAACTACACTGTTTGTGCCTAATCAATAATAATATGCGTTATGATTTTACAATGATAATTTATTCGCATTGATATAAATAAAATTAAAAAGACCTGTACATTGATTGATTTTATTGTCAATTGATTTAACATGATATCATATTATTTAAATAGCAATTGATTCACTTAGGATATATTTATGCCATCAATTCCTGCACTTGAGCTAATATCACTCAAAAAAATTTATAAAAATGGTATAGAAGCATTAAAAGGTATCGATTTAACTGTACAAGCTGGTGATTTTTATGCCTTGTTGGGACCTAATGGTGCGGGGAAGTCAACAACTATAGGCATTATTAGCTCATTAGTCACCAAAACAGCGGGACAAGTTAAAATTTTTGGTTATGATTTAGATACAGATGTTGTCAATGCTAAAAGACAATTAGGGCTTGTTCCACAAGAATTTAATTTTAATCAATTTGAAGAAGTGCTACAAATAGTTACTAATCAAGGTGGTTATTATGGATTGCCCCGAAAATTTGCATTAGAGCGTGCTGAAAAATATTTGCGAATTTTAGATTTATGGGACAAACGCCATAGTCGAGCTAGCATGTTATCCGGTGGTATGAAAAGGCGATTAATGATAGCAAGAGCGCTTGTGCATGAGCCTAAATTATTGATTCTTGATGAACCAACTGCAGGTGTTGATATTGAATTACGCCGTTCTATGTGGGATTTTTTGCGTGAAATCAATCGGCAAGGTATCACAATTATTCTAACCACCCATTATTTAGAAGAAGCCGAAATGCTATGTCGAAATATTGGTATCATTCAGCATGGTCAATTGATAGCTAACTCATCCATGCGTGATCTATTGGCGAAAAGCCAATCTGAAACAATTGTTATTGATTATGTCCCTACATCTGAGCCAATTAAATTACAAGGATACAATTATTCTGATGTGGAGCCCGGCATGTTAGAAGTGCAAGTAGATAAGCAACATGGATTAAACCAATTATTTGAACAATTAAATCAACAAAATATTAAAGTGATCAGCGTACGAAATAAAGCAAATCGATTAGAAGAGTTATTTGTTGATCTGTTGCATAATGATACCCAACGAAAAGGTAGTATTGATGAATAATTTATATTGGATTGCCTTAAAAAGTATTTGGCGTAAAGAAGTGACACGATTTTTAAGAATTTGGGTTCAAACGCTAATTCCACCCGTTATTACCATGTCTCTTTATTTTATTATCTTTGGTAATTTAATTGGCTCTCGTGTTGGTGAGATGGGGGGATTTAGCTATATGGCATTTATTGTGCCGGGATTAATTATGATGTCAGTTATTACCAATTCTTATACCAATGTTTGTTCATCCTTTTTTAGCGCTAAATTTCAACGTAACATTGAAGAGTTATTGGTCGCACCTGTACCAACGCATATTCTTATTTTGGGGTATGTTGGTGGTGGCGTTATGCGTGGTATTTTAACTGGTATTTTAGTGACTATTGTGTCACTATTTTTTGTTCGTTATGAAGTTCATTCTTGGTTATTTGTTGTTTGTACATTGCTATTGACCTCAATTCTGTTTTCATTAGCTGGCTTATTAAATGCGGTATTTGCCAAGTCATTTGATGATATAAGCATTATTCCAACATTTGTATTAACACCATTAACTTATCTTGGTGGTGTTTTTTATTCCATTACTATGTTGCCAGACTTTTGGCAGTGGATTTCAAAAATTAATCCAATCGTTTATATGATTAACGGTTTTCGTTATGGATTTTTGGGCGTGACAGACGTGCCATTAGGGATCACGTTTTCAATACTGATTTTGTTTGTTACCGGACTATATGTAATTGCATGGCGACTTATTGAAAGTGGGCGAGGATTGAGAAGTTAATAAGGATAGACGACGAGTAGTTTTACCGCCGATATGATATCGGCGGAATAATAACAGTTATTTTGCACCAGCAACAGCTTCTTTTGCCATTTCCGTAATTTTAGCAAAATCCCCTTTTGCAATTGCATCGGTTGGAATAAACCAAGTACCACCGACGCAAAGTACATTATCAAGTGCAAGGTAATCGCGATAGTTTTTAGGGTTTACTCCTCCTGTTGGACAGAACTTCATATATCCACAAGGGCCAGCAAAAGCTTTTAATGCTGCAACGCCACCATTGATTTCAGCTGGAAAGAATTTTAGTGCCGTTAGACCATATTCTTGTGCTGTTAATAGTTCAGAAATAGTTGCAATACCTGGGATAACAGGAATAGGACCTTCAACTGCAGCTTTTAAAATAGCGTCAGTAATACCAGGAGTGATGACAAATTCAACACCAGCTTCGGTGACTTGTTTTAATTGTTCAACAGTTGTCACTGTTCCGGCACCAACCACAGCTTCAGGAACTTCTTTGATGATTTTCTTTATTGCATCAATTGCGCAAGCTGTTCGTAACGTCACTTCCAATACTTTAACGCCACCAGCAATGAGCGCTTTGGCTAGCGGTACAGCATCTTCAATACGTTCAATCACAATAACCGGAACAACAGGTCCCATGGTTAAAATCTCTTCAGCGCTTTTTTCCCAATTTTTCATTTATATCTACCCATTCCTTATTGATACTTAAATATAGCAATAATCCCTAATAGATAGGGATTATTTTGTTACTCATAAATGCCTAATTTCTTTTCTAAATAATGAATGTTAGTGCCACCTTTTTGGAAGCCTTCATCATTCATGATTTCAATATGAAGATCAATATTGGTTTTGATTCCATCAATCACTAGCTCTGCTAAGGCATTTTTCATCCGTGCAATGGCAACTTCGCGTGTTTCACCATAAGCAATTAATTTTCCAATCATTGAGTCATAGTAAGGTGGGACAGTATAACCTGCATAAATATGTGACTCCCAACGAATACCAAAGCCACCTGGCGCATGAAAACGGGTAATTTTTCCTGGTGATGGCATAAAGGTTTTGGGATCTTCAGCATTAATTCGGCATTCAATCGCATGGCCTTTGATTTCAATGTCGCTTTGTTTAATTGACAGTGGTTTGCCGGCGGCGATCAAAATTTGTTCTCTTATTAAATCAACACCAGTTATCATTTCGGTAACCGGATGCTCTACTTGAATACGAGTGTTCATTTCAATGAAATAAAACTCACCGTTTTCAAATAAGAATTCAAATGTACCTGCACCACGATAGCCAATTTCAATACATGCATTAACGCAACGTTCACCAATAAATTTACGCATTTTAGGTGTGATTCCGAGTGCTGGTGCTTCTTCCACAACTTTTTGATGACGTCTTTGCATTGAGCAATCTCGCTCACCTAAATAAACAGCATGTCCCTGACCATCAGAAAGCACTTGAATTTCGATATGACGTGGGTTTTCTAGGAATTTTTCCATATAAACCATATCATTATTGAAAGCTGTTTTTGCTTCTAATTTGGTCATTTTGATGGATTGTTCAAGATCTTTTTCTTCCCGAACAATACGCATACCGCGACCACCTCCGCCACCAGAAGCTTTAATAATTACAGGATAGCCAATTTGTTTAGCGATTTGTTTATTAGTTTCAATATCACTACCAAGCGGCCCATCTGAACCCGGTACACAAGGCACACCAGCTTTTTTCATGGCATGAATTGCTGATACTTTATCGCCCATTAGACGAATTGTGTCGGGTTTTGGACCAATAAAAATAAAGCCTGATCGCTCAACTTGTTCAGCAAAGTCTGCATTTTCAGATAAGAATCCATATCCTGGGTGAATAGCAGCAGCACCAGTTACTTCAGCAGCTGAAATTAATGCTGGTACATTAAGGTAACTTTTTACTGAAGCTGCTGAGCCAATACAAACAGTTTCATCTGCTAATAATACATGTTTTAAATCTTTATCTGCTGTAGAATGAACTGCAACAGTTTTAATCCCAAGTTCTTTACATGCTCGTAATATACGTAGAGCTATTTCTCCACGATTCGCAATAAGAATTTTATCAAGCATATTCTATCTCTTAATCGTATAGTCAATAATAAATTCAGGTTATTCAATAATGAATAGAGGCTGATCAAATTCAACTGGTTGACCATTTTCAACCAAGATAGCTTTTATAGTACCAGCCTTTTCTGACTCAATTTGGTTCATCATTTTCATCGCTTCAACGATGCAAAGTACATCACCAATATTTACTGTTTGACCAACTTCAACAAAAGCTTTTGATTCTGGGCTTGGTGTGCGATAAAAAGTTCCAACCATTGGAGATTTTATTGTTGCACCATCATTTGCAACAGTATCTGTTACAACTTCTGTTTGAACTGTTGGAGCCACAACGACGGGTGCCGGTTGAGGAATTTGAATGTTTTGTACTGGCGCCGAATAGTTTGTAGTAGGAGCTGAGCGACTAATTCTAACTGATTCTTCGCCTTCAGAAATTTCAAGTTCAGAAATACCTGACTCTTCAACTAATTCAATTAATTTTTTAATTTTGCGTATATCCATGAATTACACCGTGTTTATTTGATATAAGTAACAATGATTTTAATGCATCCTTATCATCGACAAAAGCTATCTTGTAGTTGATAATAAGGTAGTAACTCAACATTTACGCGGAAGAATACACTGTAAAACAGAATTTGTCATTATATATCTCCTTTACAAACACTTGTTATACTATTTTCTAGGTATTATTTTATAATTGCGATACAATAGTAAGCGTAAATTACTATTGAGGTTGGCTATGGTTTAAAAGGGGTAAATAATATTTTATTTAGCTTAACTAAAGTTAAAATATATATTTTTTGATTCCATGGTTTGTTTTTAAAAACAAAAATATACTTAAGCAAGATTAATTCTAGGAAGAGTTTTTATTATGTTCAAAAAAGTTCGTGGCTTGTTTTCAAATGATTTATCGATCGATTTAGGTACAGCAAACACACTTATTTATGTAAAAGGACAAGGTATTGTATTAAACGAACCTTCAGTTGTAGCGATTCGCCAAGATCATCGCACTGGCACACCGAAAAGTGTTGCTGCTGTCGGGCATGCTGCGAAACTGATGTTAGGGAGAACACCTGGTAATATTGCAGCTATTAGACCAATGAAGGATGGTGTTATTGCCGATTTTTCTGTCACAGAAAAGATGTTACAGTATTTTATTCGTCAAGTTCATAGTCATAGCTTTTTAAGGCCAAGCCCGCGTGTGCTTGTTTGTGTTCCTGTTGGTGCTACACAAGTTGAACGTCGTGCTATTCGTGAGTCAGCATTAGGAGCAGGTGCTCGTGAAGTATATTTAATTGAAGAGCCAATGGCCGCTGCTATAGGCGCTGATTTACCTGTCTCTGCACCAACGGGTTCAATGGTTGTTGATATCGGTGGTGGAACGACAGAAGTCGCTGTTATTTCATTAAATGGTGTTGTTTATTCTGCATCTGCACGTATTGGTGGTGACCGATTTGATGAAGCGATTATTAACTATGTTCGTCGTAATTATGGCGCATTAATTGGTGAAGCAACAGCCGAAAAAATTAAACATTTTATTGGTAGTGCGTATCCTGGAGATGAAGTCCTTGAAATCGAAGTTCGTGGACGTAACCTTGCCGAAGGGGTGCCTCGTAGTTTTACTTTAAATTCTAATGAAATTTTAGAGGCGCTACAAGAACCTTTAAGTGGCATAGTCAGTGCAGTTAAAGTGGCGTTAGAGCAATGTCCTCCAGAACTTGCTTCTGATATTTCAGAGCATGGTATGGTTTTAACAGGCGGTGGAGCTTTATTACGTAATATTGATAAATTATTATCGGCTGAAACTGGTATTCATGTTGTAGTGGCTGAAGATCCATTAACATGTGTTGCGCGAGGTGGTGGAAAAGCGCTAGATATGGTTGACATGCATGGTGGCGATCTATTTAGTGAAGAGTAATTGCTACCTTAATCGTTGCTGAATTTCATGTTAATGAAACGATTAGTAAGTAAACATCTCATATTTTATCCGCCGACATTGTCGGCGGAGTCGTATCTTAAAATAATTAGATCTTGAGCATAAAACAGGTAAGTACTGGATAATGAAATTACTCTTTTCTAAACGTTCTCCTCTCAGTGTACAATTATTTACTTTTTTAGCATTAGCTTTAGTACTAATTGTATTAGATGTCAATTATCGCCCATTTAAAGAAATTCGCTATTATTTAGATACTATCATTTCGCCTCTTTATCATGTGTCGAATGCGCCAATGTCTTCATTTGATTCTCTTTACGAGATGTCAAAAACACGAGAAATCTTGATCAGTGAAAAAGAAAAATTGCATGCAGAATTGTTGCAGCAAAAAAATGATTTATTGTTGCTTGAACATTTAAAACATGAAAACACTAGGCTTCGTGAATTACTTGGTTCTCCATTAAGACCTGATGAGCATAAAATGGCTGCACAAGTATTGCTTGCAGATACAGATCCTTATGTTTATCAATTTGTTGTAAATAAAGGTAAACAAGATGGTGTTTATGTCGGCCAGCCAGTAGTTGATGAAAAAGGAATAGTCGGACAAATTTATGAAACTGCTCAATCAACTAGTCGAGCTATTTTAGTATGTGATTATCAGCATGCAATACCAGTACAAGTACTAAGAAATGATATTGGTATGATTGCTGTGGGTAACGGATGTAGTAATGATTTAACATTAGAGTTTTTGCCTAATAATGTTGATATAAAAGTAGGGGATGTTTTAGTTACTTCAGGACTTGATGGTCGTTTTCCAGAAGGCTACCCGGTAGCAATAGTAAGTTCAGTAAAGCTTGATATTACTGATTCAACTCCAATTATTTCGGCTACACCAACAGCAGATTTAAAACGTTTGCGCTATTTATTGTTATTGTGGGGAAATCAAGGGGTAAAACATGAGGGGTCGTAATCGGATATTGATTATTTGGATAACGCTATTAATTGGCTTATGTTTGCAAATTATTCCATGGTCACCGTCATATAGCATGTTTAAACCGCATCTGCTGATTCTTATTTTTGCTTATTGGTTAATTGCTCTTCCTCATCGAGTTGGAATTGGTACTGCTTTCATCTTTGGAGTTGTAATAGATCTGTGTTCCGGTTCAATCTTGGGGATACATGCTTTTATTTATTCATGTATTGCTTATTTACTTGTTTTTAAATTCCAATTGATACGTAATTTAGCTTTATGGCAGCAGTCATTTATTATTTTTGGCATTTCGGTGTGCTACAATTTACTCGTGTTTTTATTTCAAGTTAGTATTTATCATACTATAACAATATCACCATTGATTTTACTATCAAGCTGTATTGATGGCTTATTATGGGTTGTTATCTATCTATTTTTGCGATTAATAAGACGAAGCTTTGCCATCAATTAAAAGGGAATTTTATGTCTGTTGAATTATTAATGAATGTAACGCCATCTGAAACGAGAGTTGCTTATATTGAAGATGGTGTATTACAAGAAATCCATGTGGATCGTGAATCTAGAAGAGGTATTGTTGGAAATATCTACAAAGGCAAAGTGATCCGTATTTTACCTGGTATGCAGGCTGCTTTTGTAGACATTGGGCTTGAGAAAGCGGCTTTTCTGCATGCATCAGACATTATGCCTCATACTGAATGTGTATCTGATACTGAACAAGAACAATTTCAAGTAAAAGATATCTCTGAACTTGTTCGTCAAGGACAGGACTTAATGGTGCAAGTAGTGAAAGATCCACTCGGAACCAAAGGAGCTAGACTGACAACCGACATTACTTTGCCATCGCGTTATTTAGTATTAATGCCTGGACCAAATTCTGCACATGTGGCAACTTCGCAACGCATAGAAAGTGAACAAGAACGGGAAAGATTAAAAAATATTGTTCAGCAATATGTGACAGACGAAGGCGGTTTTATTGTTAGAACGGCAGCCGAAGGTGCGAACGCTCATGAGTTAGAGCAAGATGCCAATTTTTTAAAACGACTTTGGACTAAGATTCAACAGCGTATGGCTCGTCCGGTAAGTAAAAATCTAGTTTATGGTGAATTGGCATTATCACAGCGTGTATTACGTGATTTTGTGGGCGATCCAATTGAACGAATTTTGGTAGACTCAAAATTAACTTATGATTTATTGGTTGAGTTTACGCAAGAATTTATGCCCGAAGTGACCAGTAAATTATCGCATTATCGAGGTAATATTCCGATTTTCGATCTTTATGATACCGAAAACGAGATTCAAAGAGCATTAGATCGTAAAGTCAAATTGAAATCTGGCGGATATTTGATTATTGATCAAACCGAAGCTATGACAACAATTGATATTAACACTGGTGCATTTGTTGGTCATCGTAATTTAGAGGAAACTATTTTTAATACCAATATTGAGGCCACAATCGCAATTGCTCGACAATTGCGATTGCGTAATTTGGGCGGTATTATTATTATCGATTTTATTGATATGCAAGAGGATTTGCATCGTGAGCGAGTATTACAATCGCTCCAAGATTTTTTATCTAAAGATAGAGCTAGAACTACCGTTAATCTATTTTCTACCTTAGGCTTAGTAGAAATGACACGCAAACGAACACGCGAAAGTATCGGGCATATTTTGTGCGAGGAATGTCCCGCATGTAAAGGCCGTGGTATGGTCAAATCAGTAGAAACAGTTTGCAACGAAATTTTACGCGAAATAGTTCGTGTTTATAAAGCACACCACTCAGAGTATTTTCTGGTTTATGCATCGGCTGCTGTGGCTAATGCTTTAACTAATGATGAGTCTCACGCTTTAGCTGAAGTCGAGGTTTTTGTGGGTAAGCGTGTTGAAGTAAAGATTGAACCACTTTATATTCAAGAGCAATACGATGTAGTATTAATGTAATAATCACATGTTTGATTATAAAATATTGAAAGAAAAAATATTATGATCAAATATTTATAAATGATCATCAAAAAAACTTGCATCCACAATTAAAATTTAAGGAATTTATGACACTAACTCAAGTGAGTGAACGATTGCTCAATCCAAATAATCTAAGCCAACAAGATCTTTTGTATTTACTTGATATGCTAAGTTCAAGGCAAATTGATTTTGGTGATTTGTATTTTTTATCTGGCTATTATGAAAGCTGGTTAATTGAAGACGGTATTATAAAAAATGCTTCATTCCATCGAGATCAAGGTGTTGGAGTTAGAGCTATTGTTGGTGAAAAAACGGGATTTGCTTATACTGATCAGCTTTCATTAGCTCGTTTAGAACAAAGTGTATTAGCAGCAAGTTCAATCACTACACTACAAACATCCATCGCGGTGACTCCATTTAGAACTACTCAAACAGTGTCAATATATCCATCAATCAATCCGATTAATTCGTTTTCTCAAGAGCAAAAAATTTCGCTGTTGCAACATGTTGATCAATTAGCTCGTTCAATTGATCCTAGAGTTATTGAAGTATCTGCTAGTTTAACTGGAAGTTATGAAGATATTTTAATCGCGGCAACAGACGGTACATTATGTGCCGATATTCGCCCTTTAGTTCGTTTATCTGTTTCTGTTTTAGTTGAAAAAGAAGGCAAACGTGAACGTGGCAGTAGTGGCGGTGGTGGGAGATTTGGGTATGAATATTTCCTAACAATCAATCCTAAAACATCAGAAAGTTATGCTGATAGTTACACTCGAGAAGCCGTACGCCAAGCGCTCGTGTCCCTTTCAGCAAAAGCAGCACCTGCTGGAACGATGCCTGTTATTTTAGGTGCTGGTTGGCCTGGTGTATTGTTACATGAAGCTGTAGGGCATGGATTAGAAGGTGATTTTAACCGTAAAAATAGTTCAGTGTTTTCCAGAAAAATTGGTGAAAAGGTTACCTCAGAATTTTGTACCATTGTCGATGATGGTACCATCGAAAATCGCCGAGGATCACTCTCTATAGATGATGAAGGTACACCAAGCCAAAAGACAGTCCTTATAGAAAATGGTATCCTAAAAGGATATATGTTTGATAAACTCAACGCAAAATTGATGAATACAAATTCAACGGGCAACGGGCGTCGTGAGGGGTATGCTTGCCTACCTATGCCAAGAATGACAAACACCTATATGCTGGCGGGAAATTCCTCCTTTGACGATATTATTAGTAGCGTTGATTATGGGCTTTATGCACCTAATTTTGCTGGTGGGCAAGTTGATATAACTTCCGGTAAGTTTGTTTTTTCAGCCTCAGAGGCTTATTTGATTGAAAAGGGTAAAATAACAACGCCGGTAAAAGGTGCAACACTAATTGGTTCAGGTATTGAAACCATGCAACAAGTATCTATGGTGGGTAATGATCTAGAACTAGATTCAGGTGTTGGCGTTTGTGGTAAAGCTGGTCAAAGTGTTCCTGTTGGCGTTGGGCAACCTACTTTGAAAGTGAATAATTTGACCGTTGGCGGTACTATTAACCACTAATAACGATACATCAATAGGATTTCAAAATAGATGGAAACAATAATTACACTTTATCATGCATTTATTAATTTGGATATTACAACGCTCTCAAATCCTAATGTACTATGGACTCTATATGGCATGTTGTTTGTTATTATCCTTTTAGAAAATGGAGTCTTACCAGCAGCTTTTTTACCTGGAGACAGCTTATTATTCTTAACAGGTGTATTAATTAGTCAAAATGTATTTCATTTTGGTTTAATTAATCTTATTTTGATTGCTGGTGCAGCTTTAGGAACTTGGTTAGGTTATGCACAAGGTTTGTGGCTTGGTAATACCAAGCTTGTACAAGGTTGGATGGCACACATACCGGAAAAGTATCATCATAAATCAGAACTATTATTCCATAAGTATGGATTACAAGCGTTATTTATTGGGCGATTTATTGCTTTTGTACGTACATTATTACCAATGATGGCAGGGTTATCGGGACTACATAGTCGGAAATTCCATATCTATAATCTAATCAGTGCGACATTATGGATCTTTTTGATTGTGACATTAGGTTATTTATTTGGATTATCGCCAATTTTCAAAGAATACGAAAAACAGATTATGTATATTCTGATGCTAATACCTGTTTTTTTATTAGTATTAGGATTGATATTTTCAATTTATCTTGCTGTTAAACGCTCATTAAGTAATAAAAAGCAATTTAAATCTAAAGCTATATCAAAAAATAATAAAAAGAATAATAAGTAGAAAGTGAAATTAACCGATAAGCCGGGTTCTGTCGTGGACAATCATTCCTCTAGGCTAATACTCACGTATTAGCTCAAGCAGTCTACCCGGATTCAACGCGGGCCACGCCAATGAATCCCTATTTGACCTTGCTCCGAGTGGAGTTTACCATGCCACAACTGTTACCAGTTGCGCGGTGCGCTCTTACCGCACCCTTTCACCCTTACCTGATCTTATATAATAAGCCATTGGCGGTATACTCTCTGTTGCACTAGTCGTGAATGTTTGCTCTCGCAAAACATCCCCCAGGCGTTACCTGGCACTCTGCCCTATGGAGCCCGGACTTTCCTCCCCTTCGTTTATCCCCTCTAATAAAGAACAACAAAGCAGCGATTGTCTGGTTAATTTCGTTGACAAGTATAACTTAAAGCACAATTTTGTCCAGCACTGTATGGGCATTAAAGAATAGATGAATGATGTTTAAACGTTTTTAATGTAAATAGAATTAGATAATAAAGATTAGACATAAAATGAAAAGCACATCTTGATGATGTGCTATAAAATAATATTACTTTAATTTAATTACCATTTTTTCTGTTTTTGATTTTCGTCATAATTAAACCAAGTTACAACGCCTTTAGAAATAATAATATCTAGCTTTCCTTCAAGGATATTGTATTGTGTTTCACCAATTAACATATGACTGGTTGAGCTTTTTTTAGTGTATTGGTATGTCCACTGTGTTTCATTATTATTAAGGATTTTTTTAGTTGTAGGTTCTCCAAATATAGATAAAATTTGAGATTCAGTGGATGAACCTTCAACAATTTTGCTTACTTTTTCGTTATTAAGAGGAGAGCCTTGTTCAATAAAATTTTTTTGTGCACATGCGGATAGGGCGAGTATAGAACTTAGAATTATAATAAATTTTTTTATATTTTTCATAGTATAGTTGCCTATTAGGTTATCAAAAATGTGAGTTGATAATATCATATGTTTTATAACGTTCAATATGCAGTAACTAAGATGTGATTAAAAAAGATAATTTGGCTAATTGTTATGTCTTTCTTTTTTGATACAGCATATATATATTTATAATAGTCACAAGATTTTATTTCTATTTTTTAATTCCTCTTAGTTTATAACCATAAGTATCTATGCTATGCTTTTTTAATACTAAGAACAGTAAGTTCAATGTTTGATTGTATATTCTAATATAGAATGTTTTTATAATAGTATTTAGGATGTTATAACAATTATTAATGAACAAAAAAAGATAGTTAGTGTTATTATATAAGCTGCGATATACTTTAAACGCTAGTAAAATTTAGTTGCTATGGGATAGCCAATGGAAAATCAGTTTCAATTAACAAATAGTAAAGAGATTATTGCTTATTTAGCTCAACAATTCCCGAATTGTTTCACCCTTGATGGTGAAGCAAAACCATTAAAGATTGGGATTTTTCAAGATATTATTTCTCGTCTAGACGGTTGTCAAATATTAAGTAAAACTAAACTTCGTATTGCATTACGTTCTTACACAATGAGTTGGCGTTACTTACATAGTATAAAAGAGGGTGCTAATCGTATTGATTTAGATGGCAACCCTAATGAAGTCATTAACCAAGAACAGATGGATCATGCTCAACAGCAATTAAAGGAGAGCAAAGAAAAGGCTAAAGAACGTTTTAAAGAACAAGCAAAAGAAAAACGTAAAACTACTAAACAGCCTTCTAAAAGAGTTAAACCTTTAAATAATGGTGATTTTGTTAAAGTTTTAGTAGGTAATAAACCTATAAAAGTACAAATTATCAATATTGAAAAAGATCATATTAAAGTAAAAATTGGTGCAGGTATGGAATTAACGGTTAAACCTGAATATATTATCAATAAATAGAGAATTTGAATGAATAAATTACTGAAAGGTATTATTACATTTAGCCTTGTTTTGTGTATTTTTGACCAAAACGCTCAGGCAAAAACACAAGCTAAAGAACAGATACCTCTTTTAAAGCAAGATGAGATCCACCAAGTTGTTGCTAGGCGTGTGACAAATTTTTTTACTCAGTCACATTATCGTAATTTTGCTTTAGATGGTGCTTTTTCTTCGAAGATTTTTGATCGCTATTTCAAATTATTAGATAGCAATAAATCTTTATTTATTCAAAGTGATGTTGATAGCTTTCGAAATAAACAAGAATCTTTAGGTCAGGAATTAATTGATGGTAATCTAAAAACGGCTTATGACATCTATAATCTCTTTTTGCAAAAACGTTATAACCGTTATCAATACGCCCTTGAAGTTTTACAAAAACCAATGGATTTTTCTACTAACGATGAAGTTGATTTTAATCGTGAAGAAATTGCGTGGCCTACTTCTGAAACTGAACTCAATGTCTATTGGGATAAACGAGTTAAATATGACGAGTTGAATTTATCTTTATCTGGAAAAAATGAAAAAGAGATCCGAGAAATATTAACTAAACGTTACAATCGTGTTTTAAAAACAGTAATGCAATCAAATAATGAAGATGCCTTTCAAGTATTTATGAATGCATTTGCAAGAGAGATTGACCCTCACACCAGCTACTTAGCGCCACGTAAAAAACGAGATTTTGATTCTGAAATGAGTTTATCCTTTGAAGGTATTGGTGCAACATTAAGTCAGCAAGATGATTATACAGTGATTATGTCTTTTGTAACCGGTGGTCCTGCAGAAAAAAGTAAGCAACTTTCCGTAGGGGATAAAATTATTGGCGTAGGCCAAAGCAATTCTGCAATTGAAGATGTTATTGGTTGGCGTTTAGATGATATTGTCGATAAAATTCGTGGGCCGAAAGGCACTGTCGTGAAGTTAGAAATTTTACCAACGGGTAATAACAGTAAAGCAAAAGTTATCGAACTTACTCGTGATAAAATTCATTTTGAAGATCGTGAAGCAAAATTAAAAATTATTGATAATGAACGTGGTAAAGTAGGTGTTATTGAAATACCGAGTTTCTATATGGGATTAACCGAAAAAGTTGATTCACTCTTATCGAAAGCAAATAAAGAAAATTTGCAAGGGCTGGTTATTGATTTACGAGATAATGGTGGTGGTTCATTAGCCGAAGTTATTTCTTTAACTGGTTTATTTATTGATAGCGGACCGGTTGTTCAGGTGCGTGATAATTTACAAAAAGTCATCACTTATAATGACAAGAATAAAGGTATAGAGTACACAGGTCCGCTTGTTGTAATGATTAACCGTTATAGCGCATCAGCATCAGAAATATTTTCTGCTGCTATGCAAGACTATGGGCGTGCATTAATTGTTGGTGAAACGACTTATGGGAAAGGAACTGTACAAACATCTCGTAACATTTCTTATCCGGTTGATGCAAGATTACATCCAAATTGGCCTGAATTTGGTGGCGCTCAGTACACTATTCAGAAGTTTTATCGTATCAATGGTGGTAGTACTCAATTAAAAGGTGTTGAACCAGACATTGAAATGAATAATGTTAAATATGTTGATGAAACAGGTGAACGATTCTTAGACAATGCTTTGCCTTGGGATAAAATTGCTTCAGCTGATTATTTGACTCTTTTCAATATTAAGCCATTGCTACCTGATTTGGAATCACAACATTTGGCTAGAATTTCAAAAAATACTGAATTTATTTATATTGATGAAGATATTAAAACTTTTAATGACAAAAAAGATCATCAATATATTGTTTCATTGAATAAGCAAAAAAGAGAAGCAGAACAAAAAACTAATGATGAACGTAGTTTAAAAAGAATGAATGAACGTTTAAATAAAGCAGGTTTACCATCGATCACTAAATTAGATGATTTACCTAAAGATTATAAGCAACCCGATGCTTATTTGGATGAGTCTATAGAGATACTTCTTGATTTTGCGCCTAAATATCCAAAAATTAGAGGTAGTAACTCTATTAATGGAGTTATTTCGTTCGATTTGCCAATCGAAAAAGCTAATTAATAAAAAATAATTGGAGATAATGAAATGTGTTCAAATTTAAAATATGCATTGATTACAACTGCCGGGGTGTTAGCTGTTTTGGTAACATTTGGTATCATCGTTTGTATGAATTAAAAAAGCTTGATTAATTATCTTGTGATCATTATAGTATGCAGCCTGCTTGAAAAGGCAGGTGCTAATAATTAGGTGAGGTGTCCGAGTGGTTGAAGGAGCACGCCTGGAAAGTGTGTATACGGCAACGTATCAAGGGTTCGAATCCCTTCCTCACCGCCATAAATAGTTAGTCATTAAAGGGTGGAACATTAGGTTCAACATTGTGATTATAAGCATACTGTCAAGATTACTCTAGCAAAACCCACTGAAGGCAGTCGCCTAAAATGACAAATAACACCTTCCTCTCCTAAAGCATTTGGAGTCATTATGGAAAACTTACGCACAGTTCAGGACTTTATACGCTGGACAGCATCGCAGCTTAATCTATCAGATGTCTTTTTAGGGCATGGTACGGATAATCCTATTGATGAATCTAAACAACTCATTTTGGCAACATTAGGGCTATCGTTGTTTATTCCTACGGAATTTTATTCGGCAAATCTGACTAATGATGAAAAAAATCAACTTTTTGATGTTATTCAAAAACGAATTAAAGATCGTGTACCAACCCCTTATTTAACCAATCAAGCTTGGTTTTGTGGCCATTCTTTTTATGTCGATGAACGTGTATTAATTCCTCGTTCTCCTATTGGTGAACTCATCAATAATCATTTTGAACAGATAATATTTACTGAACCTAAAAATATTTTAGATTTGTGCACAGGCAGTGGTTGTATTGGTATTGCTTGTGCTTATGAGTTTGCTGATGCTCAAGTTGATATCACCGATATTTCATTAGAAGCATTAGATATTGCACAAACAAATATTGAAATGCACGAAATGGATTTTCAAGTTACCCCTATTTTGTCAGATCTATTTAATGATGTGCCTGCAAAACAATATGATCTAATTGTCACAAATCCACCTTACGTTGATAGTGAAGATATGAGTGATTTGCCCGATGAGTTTTTATATGAACCTAAATTAGCATTACAGGCGGGCTTTGATGGTTTAGATTTGGTAAAAAGAATTTTACGAGATGCGATAGATTATTTAACTCCAGAGGGTGTATTAGTCTGCGAAGTTGGCAATAGTTGGATTAGCTTACAACAACAATACCCAGATGTTCCTTTCAATTGGATAGAATTTGAACGTGGTGGTCTGGGCGTATTTTCGATCACCTATAAAGAGCTAGTTCAATATCATGACTGTTTTAAATAAGCTGCTTTCAATAATTGGAATAAATTTATTATGGCTGGAAACTCAATCGGAAAATTATTTAAAGTGACCACATTTGGTGAGTCACACGGCATAGCATTAGGATGTGTTGTCGATGGTGTTCCTCCTGGACTTGCATTAACTGAATCAGATATGCAACATGATCTTGACCGCCGTCGACCGGGTTCATCTCGCTATACTACTCAGCGCCGAGAAGCCGACCAAGTTAAAATTTTATCTGGCGTATTTGAGGGTATGACAACAGGTACAAGTATTGGGTTACTTATTGAAAACACTGACCAACGTTCTCAAGATTATAGCAAAATTAAAGATATCTTTAGACCGAGTCATGCCGATTATACATATCAAAATAAATATGGCATACGTGATTATCGTGGAGGTGGTCGCTCTTCTGCTCGTGAAACTGCTATGCGCGTTGCCGCTGGTGCGATTGCCAAAAAATATCTACAAGAAAAGCTTGGCATAACTATTCGTGGTTATTTGGCTCAGATGGGCGATGTAAAATGTGAATTAAAAGACTGGCAACAAGTTGAACAAAATCCATTTTTTTGTGCTGATGAAAGTAAATTAGAGGCGCTTGATCAGTTACTCAGAATATTGAAAAAAGAAGGGGATTCAATTGGGGCTAAAGTCTGCATTGTTGCCGAAAATGTTCCTGTAGGACTTGGTGAACCTGTATTTGACAAATTAGATGCTGAACTTGCACATGCGTTAATGAGTATTAATGCAGTGAAAGGTGTTGAAATTGGTGATGGTTATGCGGTTGTCAATAAACGAGGCAGTGAAAATCGAGATGAAATAACTAAGCAAGGTTTTTTATCTAACCATGCTGGTGGTATTTTAGGAGGGATTAGCTCAGGACAAACGATATTAGCCAGTATTGCCTTAAAGCCAACACCCAGTATTGAAATTGCAGGGCAATCAATCAATATTCATGGCGAAACCGTTGAAGTATCGACCCATGGTCGACATGATCCATGTGTAGGAATACGAGCCGTGCCCATTGCTGAAGCGATGGTTGCTATTGTGCTAATGGATCATTATCTTCGCTATCGCGCTCAATGTAATGATGTCAATTCGCTATGAGTTATGAGTTACTTATCTTACTGTTTATTATTGCTACTTTAGCAGGTTTTATTGATTCAATTGCCGGTGGCGGAGGTCTATTAACTGTGCCGGCTTTACTTGCTGTTGGACTGCCGCCAGCCAGTGCCTTGGCAACCAATAAATTACAAAGCTGTGGTGGTTCATTTTCAGCTAGTTTATATTTTATTCGTCAGCATATGGTGGATTTAAAACAGCAAAAATGGGCAATCGTGTTTGCATTTATTGGTTCGGCAGTTGGCACGTTACTGGTTATGCATATCCAAGCTGATTTTTTAAAGCTATTACTACCTATTTTAACCATTGGCGTGGGACTTTATTTTTTGCTTTCTCCAACCATTGGTGAAAACGATCGTAAAAGTCGCTTTTCAGTTATCCAATTTGCACTGATACCAGCTTTGGCAATTGGTTTTTATGATGGATTTTTTGGGCCAGGCGCGGGTTCATTTTATGCGTTAGCCTATATTACACTGGCAGGTTTTAATTTAACTAAAGCCACAGCACATACCAAAGTGTTAAACTTCACTTCAAATTTAGCCGGTTTACTGTTTTTTATTATTGGTGGCGAAGTGATATGGTCAATTGGACTTGTCATGTTAGTTGGTCAATTTATAGGTGCAAGACTTGGCGCTAAGATGGTCATTGCTAAAGGTCGCAAATTAATCAGACCAATGCTAATTACTGTTTCAACGCTTATGAGTATAAAATTAATTTACGAAAACTTCTTTTAATTGCCCACTATTTTAATCATTAATATTTGTTTTTCATCACTATTTTATAGCGCAACAAAATCGTTGTAAAAAACTTTCAGGAAAGCATGTGTTTGAGTATAAAAACGATAACAATTATTTACTTCACTTAAATATGATTTAGTATATATTTGTGTTAAGCAAGATAGTTTGTGTTAAGACATTAACTGATATTATGAAACTTCAACAACTACGTTATATTTTAGAAATTGCACGTTCAGGCTCAATTAATGAGGCAGCTAAAAATTTGTATATTACACAACCGAGTTTATCAACGGCGGTAAAGGATTTAGAAGCTGAATTTGGAATTGAAATTTTTGTGCGTACTTCTAAAGGTGTTTCACTTTCTACCGATGGTGTTGAGTTTTTAGGTTATGCTAAACAAGTTTTAGACCAAGCTGAACTATTGGAACAACACTATTCTAAAAAAGAACCATCTAAACAGTTATGTAGCATATCAACGCAACATTATGCTTTTGCGGTTAATGCCTTTGTTAATCTAATTAAAAAAAATAATACTGACGAATACGAGTTTACACTCAGAGAAACAAGAACATACGATATTATTACCGATGTCGCAAATTTACGCAGTGAAGTTGGTATTTTATATTTGACTGATTTTAACCAAAAGGTAATTTTGCGACTACTGAAAGAACATCGATTGACCTTTAATCCACTTTTTGAAGCGCATCCTCATGTATTTATTAGTACTCATCATCCATTAGCGGAAATGAAGTCATTAACGTTAGATGATTTAGAGGATTATCCTTATCTCTCTTTTGAGCAGGGTGAATATAACTCATTTTATTTTTCCGAAGAGATTTTAAGTACGGTTTATCATAAAAAAAGTATTCATGTCAGTGATAGGGCAACTTTGTTTAATCTATTGCATGGACTTAGCGGTTATACCATAAGTACAGGGGTTTTAAGTACCGATTTAAATGGATCTGATATTTTATCAATACCGTTAGATGTAGATGAAAAAATTCTAATCGGTTGGATCACATCCCAAAAAGCTCAATTAAGTCTATCTGCTCAAAATTATATTGAGGCGCTTAAAAAACTTATTCAAGATGAGTATGGTTTTGAACTCAAGTAGAACTTGCCGTTAACTAAACAAATCAAATTGCTATTTTAATAAATTTCAGTATAATTGGACAATTCATATTTTTATAGTATGAATACTGAGGGATGTCTGAATTAGAGATCGGTCATTCCATATTTAATGTTAATTTTAAGAGGTTTATTATGTCTCTAACTGTAGAAACTAAAGCGAAAATCGTTGCTGAATATGGTCGTGGTACTAACGATACCGGTTCAACTGAAGTTCAAGTTGCTCTTTTAACTGCACGTATTAATGATTTACAAGGTCATTTTTCTGAGCATAAAAAAGATCACCATAGTCGCCGTGGTTTGTTACGCATGGTGTCTAGCCGTCGTAAATTATTAGATTACTTACGTCGTAAAGATATTGAACGTTATAACCAACTGATTAAAAAACTAGGTTTGCGTCGCTAATTATTATCTACTTGAAAAGAGGCTTAGGCCTCTTTTTCGTTGTGAAAAATTGATACTCTGATATAATACAGAGCTCAAAAAAAATTAATATTTTATGTAAGTCAACAAAGTAAAGATTGTATCTCATGTTTCGCGCGACTAATGAGAGCTCTATAGTTTATAGATTTGTCATTAGTCGTGACAGTGAAATAATCTTTTTGTTGAATATATCCCCACATTGTTGAAGAGAGTATCAATAAGCGTAGTGTAGAACTGCGTCCTGTCGAAATATCAAACTTCAACATAACAAATAACAAGAGGACATTATTTTGTTTAATCCGACATATCAAAAATTTCAATATGGTCGTCATACTGTGACTTTAGAAACCGGTATTATGGCTCGTCAAGCAACTTCAGCTGTTATGGTTAATATGGATGATACTGCTGTATTTGTTACAGTTGTTGCTAATAAAAAAGTAAAAGAAGGCCAAGATTTTTTTCCGTTAACGGTTAATTACCAAGAACGTACTTATGCTGCAGGGCGTATTCCTGGAGGATTTTTTAAACGCGAAGGGCGTCCAAGTGAAGGCGAAACTCTAATTGCACGTTTAATTGACCGTCCACTTCGTCCATTATTTCCAGAAGGATTTGTTAATGAAATCCAAATTATTGCAACAGTTGTTTCCGTTAATCCTGATGTGAGCCCAGACTTAGTTGCTATGATCGGTGCTTCTGCTGCGCTTTGCTTATCTGGTGTACCATTCCATGGGCCTATCGGTGCTGCACGTGTCGGCTTTATCAATGATGAATTTGTCTTAAATCCATCAGTAAAAGAGCTTGCAACGAGTCGCTTAGATTTAGTGGTTGCAGGAACTAAAAGTGCAGTATTGATGGTTGAATCTGAAGCTGATCTACTGACTGAAGATCAAATGTTAGCCGCAGTGGTATTTGGTCATGAACAACAACAAGTTGTTATTGATAATATCAATGAATTTGTAGAAAAAGCCAATTGTGAAAAATGGGATTGGGTAGCGCCAGCTAAAAATGAAGCGCTATATAATACTATCATTGAGCTCGCTAAAGATCGCCTAGGAGAGGCTTATCGTATCACTGAAAAACAAGCGCGCTATGCTCAAATTGATTTAATCAAAGAAGAAGTATTAGCAGCACTAAAAGAACAGAATGAAGAATTAGATGAAAATGAAGCTATCAATATCATCGTCGATTTAGAGAGCCAAATTGTTCGTCAACGTGTTATTGCTGGTGAGCCACGTATAGATGGTCGCGAAAAAGATATGATTCGTGCGCTTGATATCCGTACAGGTGTTTTACCACGAACACATGGTAGTGCTTTATTTACTCGTGGAGAAACCCAAGCATTAGTTACTGCAACTTTAGGGACAGAGCGTGATGCTCAGATTATTGATGAATTAACGGGTGAATATACTGAACGTTTTTTACTTCATTACAACTTTCCACCCTATTCTGTTGGTGAAACAGGCATGGTTGGATCACCAAAACGTCGTGAAATTGGTCATGGTCGTTTAGCTAAACGTGGTGTTGCAGCTGTAATGCCAAGTCGTGAAGAATTTCCATACACTGTCCGAGTAGTATCAGAAATTACTGAATCAAATGGCTCATCTTCAATGGCTTCTGTCTGTGGTGCTTCACTTGCACTAATGGATGCTGGCGTGCCAATTAAGTCATCGGTCGCTGGTATTGCAATGGGGTTGGTAAAAGAAGGCGACCAGTTTGTAGTATTGTCAGATATTCTTGGTGATGAAGACCACCTTGGTGATATGGACTTTAAAGTAGCCGGTACGCGCGAAGGTGTTAGCGCATTACAAATGGATATCAAAATTGAAGGTATCACTAAAGAAATTATGCAAGTGGCACTTAACCAAGCGAAAGGTGCACGTTTACACATTTTAGGTGTAATGGAACAAGCAATTAATAAACCTCGTCAAGAAATTTCGGAATTTGCACCACGTATTTATACGATGAATGTAAATCCTGATAAAATCCGCGATATTATCGGTAAAGGTGGTGCAACTATTCGAGCCTTAACCGAAGAAACAGGGACTACTATTGAAATCACTGACGATGGTACAGTTAAGATTGCCGCTTCAGATGGTAATAAAGCGAAAGATGCTATGGCGCGTATTACTAACTTAGTTGCTGATGTCGAAATAGGCAAAATTTATACAGGAAAAGTAACTAGAATCGTTGATTTTGGTGCCTTTGTATCTGTTATTGGTGGGAAAGAAGGACTTGTCCATGTTTCTCAAATTGCTGATCATCGAGTCGAAAAAGTGGCTGATTATCTAAAAGTAGGTCAAGAAGTGAGTGTTAAAGTACTTGAAATTGATCGCCAAGGCAGAATCCGTTTGAGTATGAAAGATGCTGTTGAGCAGACAGTAGACGTTGCTCCAACAGCAGAATAAAAGTATTATTCACTAGGGGGATAAAAGTGGGATTATTCAACCTGAGAACTGTATACTGCTTTTTGCTAGCCGTTATTCTTTTGTCGGGTTGTTCTAACTCCCAGCCTTTGCTGGCTGTTCCTGAGCAAGTTTCATATGATGACGAATTAAAAATTGCTCAGATCAGCCAACAGTTATCACGAAAAGATCTAGATACTGTAACGCGAATGCAACTCATCTTTGAGCGTGGTATTGTTTACGATTCATTAGGTTTTAAAGCCTTTGCACAAAGTGATTTTTCATATTTGTTAAATTTTAATCCAGAAATTCCCGATATTTATAATTTTTTGGGAACTTATGCTCTCAGAGAAGGTAATTTTGATGAAGCTTTAACATCGTTTAATACGACCTTAGAACTTGATCCTACTTATGCTTATGCTTACTTAAATCGTGCAATTACATTATATCGCACAGGGCATTATCAAGCTGCAGAGCGTGATGCATTACAGTTTTATCAATATGATGTGAATGAACCCATCAGAATTTTATGGCTTTATCTGATTGAAAAAGAAAATGATAATAAAGCTGCCCAAAATGAGCTACAAAAACGTTATGATCTGATTAATGATAAAACGATTTATAGTGGTAATATTATTGCATTTTATCTAGGCAAAATAAATGAGTCTAGATTAATGCAGAACCTTCAGCAGGGTGTTGAAAATAATCGGCAGTTAGCCGAGCGCCTTTGTGAAGCTTACTTTTACTTAGGTAAGTATTATCAAAGTAAAGGTGACAATGAGCGTGCCAAAATGTTATTTAAATATGCTTTAGCTAATAATATTTATAATTATGTTGAACATCAACAGGCACTCTATGAAATAAAGTTACTTGAAGAAAAAGAAAAGTAACAAGGGTCATGCCAGTTTTAAAAGTGAAAATATTGTTATAGCGTAGTTCTGATTTGCCAATAATATATTCTCAATATTTGATAATGTAGTTAGCTTTATCTTAGTTATATCAATTATCTTAAAATTTATGTTGTTTTTATATCGGATAATTGTTGGGATAATATTGGCAGTTAGTTATTGGGGTGAGTTGTAAATTTTCAATTTAGTGAGCTGGCATAAATTTATATTTGCTTTCTTTATTTGGTTTAGCAAAAACAAGATATATCGAAATTGGTGTTAGTTAATAATCATCAATCTTTTTGTTAACTAAATAAGTAAGTTTATATATTCAAAATTTATAAGCGAGTTTACATGACAACAGAAGTTTCTTTTATTGACCTTGGTTTATCCGAGGATATTCTTAATGCATTAAATGATCTTGGTTTTAGCAAGCCGTCACCAATCCAATCAGAATGTATTCCTTTATTATTAAAGGGTAACGATGTATTGGGAATGGCACAAACGGGTAGTGGTAAAACAGCTGCTTTTTCAATCCCTTTTTTAATGAATATTGATGCAAACTTAAAAGCACCACAACTTTTAGTTCTAGCACCAACGCGTGAATTGGCTATGCAAGTTGCAGATGCTTGTTCTGAATATTCAAAATACATGAAAGGGGTAAAAGTACTAGCTTTATATGGCGGTCAGCGTTATGACGTGCAATTACGTGCCTTAAAACAAGGACCACAAATTGTTGTTGGTACACCAGGGCGTTTGCTTGATCACTTAAATCGTAAAACATTGGATCTTTCCAATCTGAAAGGTTTAGTGCTTGATGAAGCTGACGAAATGTTAAGAATGGGCTTTATTGATGATGTTGAAAGCATCATGGCAACCATTCCTGAAAATCATCAAACAGCGTTATTTTCGGCAACGATGCCGGCACCGATTCGTCGTATTACTAAACGATTTATGCACAATCCGAAAGAAGTTCAAATTAAAGGCACTAATCAAACGGCGCCTGATATTGACCAAAGTTATTGGCTTGTTCGCGGTATGCGTAAAAACGAAGCAATTGTTCGCTTTTTAGAAGCAGAAGATTTTGATGCTGCCATTATTTTTGTTAGAACAAAATCGGCTACTTTAGATGTGGCAGAAGTACTTGAAAAACACGGTTATAGTTGTGCTGCATTAAATGGCGACATGACACAACAATTGCGTGAACAGACATTAGATCGTTTACGTAATGGTCGTTTAGATATTTTAATTGCAACAGATGTTGCGGCTCGTGGTTTAGATGTTGAACGTATTAGCTTAGTGATTAACTATGACATTACATTGGATTCTGAATCTTATGTTCACCGTATTGGGCGTACAGGGCGAGCAGGACGTGCTGGTCGTGCTATTTTATTTGTTGATAGTCGTGAACGTCGTTTGCTTAAAAATATTGAGCAAACCATTAAAAAGCCAATTCCAGAAGTTGGATTACCATCAAAAGAATTACTTGAAAAACGCCGTTTAGCTAAGTTTACTCAGCAAGTTCAAAAACAATTAGAAAGTAGTGATTTAGAACAATATCAAACCTTATTATCACAAATACAGGCTGATAGTGGTACTGATCTGGAAACATTAGCAACAGCATTATTAAAATTAGCTCAAGGCGAACGTCCACTCATTCTTCCACCTGATCCTGTATTTAAACCATCACGAGAAACCCGTGATTTTGATGGTCGTGGAGGAGAACGTCGTTTACGTGGGGATAACCGTGAAACGCCAAAACGTCGTGAACGTCGCGATGTAGGCGACATGGATATGTATCGTATCGAAATTGGTAAAGAAAATGGTGTAGAAGTTCGTCATATCGTTGGCGCTATTGCAAATGAAGCAGATATTAGTAGTCGTTATATTGGTAATATTAAGCTTTATGAGACTTACTCTACTGTTGAATTGCCAAAAGGGATGCCAAAAGACATATTAAAACACTTTGAAAAAGTAAGAGTGCTTAATCAGCCAATGAAAATGAGTCTTGTTAGTGGAGCAGCCTCTGATGCTAAGCGAGGGCGTAAAAGCAACAAATTTGATGCATCAGATAAAGGGGGCGCTAAAAAACGCGGTCGCCCTTCAGCACCTAAATTTTAGTTTGACTAACCTTTGCCCAAGTGGCAAAGGTTTTTTTATTCATTTCATACGTATTATTACAGTTCCTTGCACTAGCGTCATATAATCAATGCTAATCAAATATTGGTTTTATTTAACTTGTAGTTATTCAAAAATAAAGGCTTTTAATTGCATCACTTTAACTGCAATAAAAAAGCGTTAGCATTTTGCCCTAAGTTATGATTGAGAGTATACTGTTAGCAGTATTAACTAGGAAATTGAGGTATAGCATGACAGATTCTTTAAATAAATGTAAAGCAAACGAAACTGCAGCGTGTTGTTGTGTGGATGTTGGCACAATCATTGACAACGAAGATTGTAGCGCAGAGTATGAGCACGTTTTTGCAACAGAGTCAGAAGCTCAAGCCAAATTAGCTTTATTGACCCAGGCAGCCGAAGATGTTGCAACTGAACCATGTGAAATCACAAGTCGCCTTGAAAAGGTTAACAATGGTTTTAAATTAACTGCTAACTTCACTTTTTGTTGCGGTGCTGAATGCATGATTTTCCAATTAAAATTACGCTAATTAAACATTTATGAAAGTTTGTATTATGAGACACGGTGAAGCCGGATTTTCAGCTTCATCGGATTCAAGTCGTACGTTAACGAATCATGGTATTGAGCAGTCAAATCAAGCGGGAATATGGCTTAAACAGCAAAACTACCGATTTGATTTTGGTTTAGTGAGTCCTTACCTACGAGCTCAACAAACACTAACCGAATTATCATCACATGTTAGTGTTGCAAGTGTTGAAACTCATTCGTTTTTAGTGCCCGGAGGTAGCCCATCTCATGCTGTCGATATATTAACGATGTTATTAAATGATGGTGTTGAAAATGTGATTGTGGTATCACATTTACCCTTAGTCGGCTATTTAGTTAATGAACTGTGTCCGCAAGTTTCTCCTCCTATGTTTCCTACTGCTGCAATTGCTTGTATTAGTTTATCGCCCAACTCTGCAGGGAAATTTGAATGGTTTCATCAAGCAGAGTAAAAAAACTTAATCTTTTTGATTTACCTTTAACTGGTCGAACTTTGATTGAAGCGTCAGCCGGAACAGGTAAAACTTATTCGCTTGCCTTTATTTACTTAAGGTTATTACTGGGTATTGGCCAAAATAGTCATCCAATACCTTTAGAAGTGAATGAAATTCTAGTGGTTACCTTTACTAAAGCGGCAACTCAAGAATTACGCTCGCGGATAAGACAAAATATTCAAGAATTGCGAATTGGATTGCTAAAAGGACAACATCAAGATCCTATTTATCAACAATTAATTGATTTAATTGTTGATCGCAAGTTGGCTGTACAACAACTTACTGTAGCTCAACAATCAATGGATGATGCAGCAATTTATACTATACATAGTTTTTGTCAGCGAATACTCACTAGTCATGCTTTTGAATCTGGCGTTTTATTTGAACAAACGCTTATTTCTGATGAGAATCAACTAAAATTACGAGTAGTACAAGATTTTTGGCGGCACTATTTTACGCCACTTGATAAACCACTTGCTCATTTAGTACTTAATACATGGCAAGATCCAACCTCATTATTGAAAGATATTAACCCATATTTAGGTCTAAATCTTAACGATAATACCAAGGTAAACTCAGATATTAGTGTAACAATTGAGGCATTTTATCAACAAAATTATCAAAAGATTGAAGATATTAAACAGTCTTGGTTAGCATCGACCGATGAATTAGTTGATATCATCATCCAATCAGGTGTCAGTAAACAATCTTATAGTAGTCGATATTTGCCCAATTGGATAAATAAAGTATCTAAATGGGCTAGTAATCCAACGCTAACATTTGAATTACCAAGCGAACTTGAAAAATTTAAGCAATCAGTTTTAATTGAAAAAACGAAAGAAGGAAAGGTTGTGCCATGTCATTTTGTTTTTGAACAAATTGACAATCTATATCAACAGCCATTGAATTTACGCAGCCAAATCTTAATGGATATTGTTAGCGTGATTCAAAAAGGGATCTATAATGAAAAAATCAAACAAAGCAAAATGAGCTTTGATGATCTTATTTGGCAACTTAACCGAGCATTACAAGCAAAATCAGGCGAACGATTAGCGAAAAGTATAGCTTCAAAATACCGTGTTGCTTTGATTGATGAATTTCAAGATACCGATCCTGCGCAGTATCAAATTTTTAACCGTATTTATGGAAACTCACACTCTGAACAAGGTTTGCTGTTTATTGGTGATCCCAAACAAGCAATTTATAGCTTTCGAGGCGCTGACATATTCACTTATTTAAAAGCGAAGCAATCAACGGGAGAAAATTATTTCACTATGGATGTAAACCATCGTTCATCTGCTTCGATGGTTAAAGCTGTTAACCAATTATTTGCTAATAATGATAATCCATTTATATTTAAAGATATTCCTTTCTTACCTATGGATGCGGCAAAACGAAATCAGCAAAAATCTTTACAAATTAATAACCAAGAAGTTGCCGCATTAACTGCTTATTTATTGCCTGATGATATTGTAGCAAATGATGGTTATCAAGAGCTCATAGCAAGCTGTTGTGCTAACCAAATTGTGACTTTGTTATCTAACTCCTCACTATTAATTGATAACGAAAAAGAACAACGTCCTGTAACTACTGCTGATATTGCGATCTTAGTGCGTACAGGGCGAGAAGCTAGCATTATTCAGCAAAAATTGGCCAATTGTGGCGTTAAAAGTGTTTATTTATCAAACCATTGTAGTGTCTTTTCTTCAATTGAAGCAAAAGAGGTATTGAACCTATTACAAGCAGTCTTGATGCCTGAAAATGAAACAAAACTAAGATTAGCATTAATGACCTCGCTCTTAGGACAAACGATGACTGAGCTTGAGCAAATCAGCGATGATCAAGATAAGTGGGAAAACTTAGTCGAAGAATTCAAACAATATCAAGCAATTTGGCAATACTATGGTGTATTAGTGATGTTACGCAGAATGATGAGAAAACGTCATTTAGCTGAAAATATCTTAGCTCGCCAAGACGGTGAGAGAACATTAACTAACTTAATGCATTTAGGAGAATTACTTCAAGATGCTTCTGATGAATTAGATAGTCCCCATGCCTTAATTCGTTGGTTGACCAAACAAATAGTTAGTCCAGATCTGAATCTAGAAAATCATCAGCAACGGCTTGAAAGTGACGAAAACCTTGTCAAAATAATTACCATTCATAAATCTAAGGGACTGGAATTCCCAATTGTTTGGTTGCCATTTATTTCGATGTATCGTGTGTCTGATAGCCAATTTTATCACGATAAAGACAATGATTATCAACCAACTTACGCATGGTTATTAACTGACGAAATTAAGCAACAAATTGAAGATGAACGCCTTGCTGAAGATTTGCGGCTATTATATGTTGCAATGACGCGTTCGGTTTATCATTGCAGTATTGGCCTTGCCTCTTTGAAAAAAAACAGATCGGCTATTAATCATTTATTAAAAGGTGAGCTAAGAACAATTGCCAATATGGCTCATTTAGTTGATGTTCAATTGCCGATAGAGAACAAACAATATTTTCCCTTAATTTTACCAAATCAATCATTATCGGCTAATGCATTTACACGTAAGATATCAAACAGCTGGCGAGTCACAAGTTATACAGAATTGCAAAAAAATAATCATATTGTATTGGCTTATAATTCCGATATTATTAATGATTGGGACGAATCTACACTCGAATCTGACAACGTTGAACCAAAAGATTTACCATACGATATTCATCATTTTCCTAAAGGTGCATATGTCGGTACATTGATGCATAGCATGATGGAAAATATCATGTCAGATAACCTTGATGAACTCTCTGAGAAAATGATAAAAAAACTCAATTTAGATTTAGTATGGAGTGGTGTAATAAAAAATTGGATGCAACAAATACTTTCGACTCAATTGAATGAGCCGAATTTAATATTATCACAAGTGCTAAAAGGGAAGTGCATTAACGAATTACAATTTTACCTCCCGATACGAAAAACTGTTACTAGTCAGCAATTGGATAGCTTATGTAAACAATATGATTGCTTATCAAAATTATGTCCTGAGTTAGATTTTGACTCCGTACAAGGCATGTTAAAAGGATTTATTGATTTAGTCTTTGAATTTGAAGGCAAATATTATGTAGTTGATTATAAATCAAATTGGCTAGGTGAGCGTGTTGATTCTTATACACCAAAAGCACTAGAAAAAGTAATGTGCGAGCACCGCTATGACTTGCAATATCAACTTTATTGTTTAGCATTACATCGTTTTTTAAAAAGTCGTTTATTAAATTATCAATACCAAACGCATTTTGGAGGTGTCTATTATCTCTTTTTGCGAGGTATGCCCGAACATGGCATTTTCTACCATCTACCTGAACAAGCATTTATTGAAGATCTTGATAAGCTATTTGATGGTGAAATGTCGTATAAAAAACACGATTAAATAATTTAAAATGAGCAATCAATAATAGATTGCCTGTTTTTATTCCTTGAATTTTCTAAGTAATTGTATAAGCATTTACACTTTTAATAAATCATGGAATGTTGAATTGTTTTTTTACAATTACCAATATTCGATTTCTCTTGTTGTTATTACAGTTCCAGTTCCTTGTGAACCTTGATTTTTTCTAAATGTGATGGCTTTAGTCCAATCACCATAATTGTTGTACTCACCAAAAGTCGTTTCCGAACTAACAATTTTTTTATCTGGCAAAATTGAATACATTTCTAATTTTATTATTTGTTTTTTTAAGTTATATGAATAATTAAACTGGGTATGAATTTTTAATTTGTCATTTTTAAAAATTTGTCTTTCCAACTTTATGAGTTGAAAATCTTGCCAATGCATTTTAGTTTCAGTTTTTAGTTTACCAACTTCTGTAACAGAAAGAATAATTTTGCCATCTTTAAAAGTATTTATTTGATTGTATTTAAAGTCATTCTCGAAAATAGTACCATCGTTGACTCCTGATAATTTAATAAAATCATAATTATTATTATCTAATATGAAGTCCCCACCAGTGATATTAATTCGATATAAATGATTATAATGATTAAATTTTTTATGCTTATAATCGAATTCAAAACCAGTTTCAAGATTATTTGAATTAGCATATTTGGCATGGCTTGATAATATATTTCCTGATTTTGTATATTGATAAGTTTCAATACTTTCTAATTCACCATTAGCTTCTGTTTTAAGCACTTGCTTTTTTATATAACGAGAGTATGGAGCTATCATGGGTTCTTCATTCAAAGCTTTAAATTGTTTTGTTGTTGAATGGCAACTGCAAAGGAAAATAGATAAAATTAAATAACAATATGTAATAAAGTGTTTCATTTCTATACCTTGGTAATATTAATCGTATAAGTAATCACGCGTATTAACTAAAATCTGTATTGCTTTAGTTGAGTTAGGACCTTTTGGCAAAATTGAAATAGTGCTACTTGTAATAAACGAATGATATGCGTCATGTTTTTAGAGTCAAAATTATTACTATTTTTAATATTGCTTAAGTGTCCCTGATGATTACATTTTTCGACCCATTGTCAGTTGGTTTTATAGTCTCACAGCGATGTGATGAAAAACCATTGCAATCAAAACTTCAAGAAGCGACAAAGGGTGTATTAATGGTAACCGATATTAAACATAGATCGGTTATTATGCCATGACAACCACAGGTTCCCACTGCATCATAAAACAGAGCTTATAAATCCCGTCCATGGCGAACATTCACTAATCCACATTGATGTTGTTCAAAATTATAATTATGTTGGGTCGGTCAATTATTTAATAGATAACTCTGTTATTCATCAATAATATAGCAAAAATCCATTATTGTTTCACGCTTTACTTCAATGAGATTATGGATTTTTAGGTTTAGTCCTTTTGCTTTTTATTTGTAAAATGCATAGTCAGCAAAAGTCTGCTTGGTGTGTTTAGATAAAAACAAATATAAAACATTCATCGTAAGGATTAGTGTGAAATAAGACCTCAATATACTACGAATATTGTAACCGATTTCGCTTTAGGGTTTAAAACGATTATTATAAAATGACTATGCGAATTGCTGTTTATTTATGATATCATGTGCCTATTTATGGGTGATTGTTGGAAATATAATGAAAAAACAAAATATTATTGCGCTACTTTCGTTTTTGTCCATGGCTTTTAATACTTATGCTATAGACAAATATGTGACTGATAATGTCGATATTTATTTGCGTCGTGGCCCGGGTTCGCAATATGCGTATTCTAATGCTGTTAAAGCTGGAGAAAAAGTTATTGAGCTTGAAAAAAGCACAGATGGTAAGTACACCCGCATTCAACTTAATAATGGTAATACAGCTTGGATTGAAACAGCTAAACTAAGTGAGCAACCGAGCTATAAAGAGCGTTTTCCATCACTAGAAGCAAAACTTGCAGAATATCAAGACAAAGTTGATAATGCCGAAGCAAATCAACAAAAATTGGTAAGCGGCTATATCGAAAAGCTACAATTGGCTGAAAAATCAATAGAAACACTACAAAATAAGAATGCAACCTTAGAACAGCAAGTCAAAGAACAGGGCTCACAGATTGAATCGATGTTAAATCAAGTGGATGATAAACGTCGTGATCTTATTACCACTTGGTTTACCTATGGTGGACTTGTTGCAGGTGGTGGACTTATTTTAGGGTTGGTATTGCCAAGTATAATACCTAGACGTCGCAAAAAAGATCGTTGGATGTGATAGATGAGTGAAATCTATCTGGTAGGCGGAAGTGTACGTGATCGATTGTTGCATCTGCCTGTTGCCGATCATGATTGGGTTGTTGTTGGTGCTACGCCAGACGAGCTTTTGGCTTTAGGATATCAACAAGTTGGTAAAGACTTCCCCGTATTTTTACACCCTATCACAAAAGAAGAATACGCATTGGCTCGCACTGAGCGCAAATCAGGTAAAGGCTATACTGGGTTTATTTGCGATTTTAGTGAAGAAATCACATTAGAACAGGATCTGATTCGTCGAGACCTAACGATTAACGCCATTGCCATGGATGAAAACGGCAATATCATCGATCCTTATCATGGTGTTGATGATATTAAAAAAAAGATTTTGCGTCATGTCTCGCCTGCTTTTCGTGAAGATCCGCTACGTATTTTACGCGTGGCACGCTTTGCTGCTCGTTTTTATCAACTCGGTTTTACGGTAGCACCACAAACCCTAGATTTAATGAAACAAATGGTATTTGCAGGCGAAATAAGTTACCTAACAGCCGAACGCATATGGAAGGAAACCGAAAAGGCGTTATCAGCAGCAAATCCTCAAGTTTACTTTCAAGTGTTAGAACAGTGCGGAGCATTTACATTACTCTTTCCTTCATTAAACTTATCAAACAATATTATTGATGCATTAAAACAATCCGCTTTATTAACCGACGATTTGACTATCCGTTTTGCGGTATTGTGTGCGCAACTACCTAACAAGTCAGTGGTTGAAGCCTTATGTAAAAAAATCAAAGCACCTAACAACTACACTAAAATTGCCATTATGGTTCAGCAATATCGTCACGATCTTGAATGTGTACAAACGCTGACTGCGGAGCAAATTGTTTCTTTACTCAATAGTATAGATGTTTGGCGTAATCCGTTACATCTTGACCAACTGATTATTGCAGGCCAAGCGTTTGCTAAAACAACCTCATTTTCACAGGCAAATTACCTAAAAGAAGCTTATAACATTGCTAGCCATGTCAACGTGCAACACATTCTTGCTGAAGGTTATACAGGAAAACAAATTCATATTGAGCTACAAAAAAGGAGAATTGAAGCGTTATTAAACTGGATTTGATTGCATCTTAATCAGTTGTCGTTTTTTTTCAAAATATCTAAAAAAAATAGTTGACGATTTGACGTAACACAAGCATAATGCGCCTCGCAGTGTTGGTTATGACGTTGCGAATGAATGGCTACGTAGCTCAGTTGGTTAGAGCACATCACTCATAATGATGGGGTCACAGGTTCGAATCCCGTCGTAGCCACCATTAAGATTAAGTAGTACTTTTACCGGAAGTATCCAGTTGCGGGTGTGGCGAAATTGGTAGACGCACCAGATTTAGGTTCTGGCGCCGCAAGGTGTGTGAGTTCAAGTCTCTCCACCCGCACCATTTAATCTTAATGAATATCCTTTATTGGGGTATAGCCAAGCGGTAAGGCAGCGGGTTTTGATCCCGCCACGCCCAGGTTCGAATCCTGGTACCCCAGCCATTCCAACTGCTCAAATTTTTGATATCTGATTATTCAGTCTATCTTTGTTATTGCAATTTACTTTTTCGATTATTCCTAACGGGTATGGCGGAATTGGTAGACGCGCTAGATTCAGATTCTAGTTCCGAAAGGTGTGCGAGTTCAAATCTCACTACCCGTACCAGATATCACATCTCCTTCATTGGGGTATAGCCAAGCGGTAAGGCAGCGGGTTTTGATCCCGCCATGCCCAGGTTCGAATCCTGGTACCCCAGCCATATTTACACTCATAGATAGCCTTCTTAACGGTTGTGTCTCTCTAAATACAATTTCTAATTAAACTAAAATACTGATTTGCTACTGTTGAATAGAATTTGAGGAATGCTTTTTGCTTGCTTAATTGATTATAGCTGTTTGATTTTAATTTAAAATAAAAAACTTTAATAAAATCAATACCTTTTCTGACTGATTTTTAAACTAAAGCCCACGCTGGCAAACGGATTGTCGCGTGGGATGATTTTTTATAAAGACGAGTCTATTTATGCTTTATTTATATAAATTGACAAAAATAGTTTGTGCTGTACCTGCTGAGTTTGCTGACACTTCTTTTACATAATAAAAATGTGCACCATTAGCAACAGCATGTTTTTGTGCGGCTTCGCTGATTTCGGACGTATTGTTAAAGCTTCCATGGAAACTGATAGTATTGTATGGTGTCATGCGTTTAAATGCATCACTACTGATTTCGTAGGCATCTTGACCTTGTATTGCGGTTGCGACGATATAATCCCTTACAGGTGCATCTTTTTTGTATAATGCAACGTCAATATCTTGCGCTTGATTTTGACTATCAGCCGATGAAATAGAATCGATATAAAATGCATAGGCATTTTTTTCAGCAGCTAATTTACTTGCAGCTTCAGTAATTGCAGAGGTGTTATTGTAATTACCTTTCAATTTAACAACTTCAAATGGTAAATAGTAAAGCGCTTTTGAACGGCTATAGGAAACAACACCATTATAAGTAGTTGGATTTTGCTCCACGACAATTGGTGCATTAGAGCTATAAATGTTTGCATAAACAATAGCACGATCTGATGAAGTTCCATTAGCAGGGTTTTCCATTGCTGTAATATAGTAATATTTAGCACCAGCTTCATCGGCAGCACGCGAAATATCATTAGCGGCGTTATTAGCTTGTAAATAACTTCCTGTCACTGAAATTTCTTTTAATGGTACTAAGTGGCGACTTTCTTTTGCTGTTAGTGGTTGGGCTGCGTAAAGATTGGCAACAGGTAAAGATAATAATACGGCTAAAGCAATAGAAGTTTTGGTAAAACGTTTCATGATTGAATCCTTCATTTTGAATTATTAAAATAGAAAATCACTGTTTAACGCTTATTTAATTAATAGATTTATAATGGCATTGCTTCGATAGTATTCGAACTTGTGGAGCTCCTGAATGTTTTGTCCTTGTCTACTTGTTAAAAGCGTTAAGACATATCGTTGTTTTGGTAGGAATAAAAAGTAAAACAACTAACTACCTTTATAAGACGTTCAGCAATAATCCTCAAGTTCTTTTAACAAAATAGTAAAAGCCTAGCACAAATTGCTTAAAATAAATTATTTAAAAAAATGATAATTTTGTGCTGATTAGTCTATTAGCAACCTTTTCATATTTTGTTGATAGCATTATTTACAAATGGTTTCGATGAAACGTTTAAGGATTTGTGCGGTTAATCCCCAAATAACCCAATTATGATACTGATAAAAATAGACAGTATGTTCAGATCTTTTTTGCCAATGTGGTGAACGATTAGCAATGATGTCAAAAGGGAAATCATCAGCAGGCTTATGTCCTACAAACATTGTTGCATGCTCTGGTGGATGACGAATAAACCACTCAACAGGGACGGTAAAAATCTGTTCAACCTCGTCATGGTTTAGTTGTAAATCATCTAGTGAGTTTATTGTGCCTACAAATGGATAAATGATCATGCCTAATGTGGCAATAAATTTGGGTAATTGTCCTAAAATCTTTATTTGATCAAAGGCTATACCTAATTCTTCAACCGTTTCACGTTTAGATGTGTATTCGGGGTTGATGTCAGTTAATTCAACACGCCCACCAGGAAAGCAAATATCCCCCGGTTGCCATCTTAGTTTTTTCGATCTAACTTGAAACAAAATATGCAATTGATGATCAATATCTACGATAGGTAATAACACCGCAGCTTTGTTATCAGCAAATTTAGTGTTTTCTTGTTTTTTAATCTGTTTTGCTATATTTTCAATTGTGATCATAATAATTAATTTTACTCAGTGTTTAAATTTCAGCCCTATTTACCTTACATCAATAACATGCTAGATTTACTAAATGCGTTAATTTAATACGCGTGTTTTACCTAATTGAAGCCATGCAATATTATATCAATAACATAAAAAAAGAACTTGAAGATCTTGCCAATTTAAAACGAGAGCGAGCTCTGTGTGGCATGCCTGATGAATTTCAACAGGTATTTTTGTTACTTCCTGCTCTTTTTCATTATCATACTCCTGAGTTACCAGGATATATGGAAGATAATATACCTTCAGGTATTGCTCATTATCAATTGCCTGATGATGTAAATAAACTGCTTAAAAGCAAATTCAATTTTTTAGCAACTAAAGACGAAACCACAGCTCTTGCTTCCCCTGCAATATCAGCTTTATATTCAATGGGCAGTACTTGTTCTATTGGGCAATCGGTTCAATCTGATCTTGATATTTGGATATGCATTGAAAACAGTTTAACCGCTCAACAAAAAGAAGCCTTACAAAAAAAATGTCGTTTAATCGAAAACTGGGCTGACAATTTACAAGTCAAATTAACGTTATTTGTGGTCGATGCCGATCGTTTTATTAATAAACATCATGAATGTCTAATGGGCGAAAATTGCGGATCTGCGCAGCATATTTTATTGCTTGAAGAGTTTTACCGTTCAGCCAATTTATTAGCGGGCAAATTTTTATTATGGTTTGCGGTACCTTACAATTTCACCGTGAATAACGTCACTTATCCAACTTATGAAAAGTGTGTTAATGCAATGGTTGATCTTAAGTTAATTGAACGAGATCAATGGATCGATTTTGGTCCACTAACTGGTTTATCGGCTGAAGAGTATTTTGGTGCAAGTTTATGGCAACTTTATAAAAGTATTGATTCACCCTTTAAAGCAGTACTTAAAACCCTGTTATTAGAAGCATATTCATGGATTTACCCACAAAATAAGCCTGTTGCTTATCAAATGAGAGAACTGATTCAAAATGGTAAAGTACATAAAGGCATGTATCTAGATTCATACTACATGCTGTTAGACAGAATTAGTAACTACCTCATTGAAATTAATGATTTCCAGCGCCTTGAATTAATTCGCAACTGTTTTTACTTAAAAGTAAATGAAAAACTGTCCATTCCAATGCAGTCACCATCATGGCGTCGCGCTATTTTGACTAATTTAGTAAACGATTGGGGATGGAATGAGCAACAAATTAAAAAATTAGATGCGTGTCAAACTTGGAAAATAGGACAAGTACGAGAAATACACGAGATCTTGTTACACACTATGATGACAGGCTATCGAAATTTACTCAATTTTGGTCGTCGTAATAATTTAGACTCATTAATTAGCCCTCAAGATCTGGCGATCTTAACGCGCAAGCTCTATGCCGCTTTTGAAGTATTGCCGGGTAAGATCACCACTTTAAAGCTCAACATATCAGATAATTTGCAAGAAGACGCATTAACGTTTATTCATGTGGCTGAAGATCGCATCAATCGATCGGGGTGGTATGTTTATAATCAAAAACCCATGATGCAATCAATCATTGGTCATCAATATTTGGAATACAGCAAATACCTAGTAAAATTGGTGGGTTGGTGTTATTTTAACGGATTAATTGCTGATTCAACTCACTTTTATTATCGTGATGGTCAAAATCGAAATAACTCAAAAATTAATAAATTGATTGTGGACCTAAAAAATTACTTTCCTATTGACGTGCCTGCAGCAACCGAAGAGCAGTTATATGGTCCTTGCGAAATCCGTCACTTAGCTATTATTTTAAATATAGAAGACGATCCTACAGTTAATATTGATTTAGACGACGGGGTTACTAATAGCGTACTTAATTACGGCGAAGACGAGCTAAGTTTGGTGGGATCAATTGATCTTCTTTATCGCAATTCGTGGAATGAAATTCGCGTACTCCACTTTAGTGGTGCATTATCGGTACTTGAGGCAATCAAGGCGTTATTAAATCGCATGCACAAAGATGCAGACTTGCCCAATTCAATCGAAATTTTTTGTTATAGTGAATATTTAAGCGGTGAAATCAAACAGCAAATGAAAAAACTCATGGATGAATGTATTGATCTACGTTTAACTACGACTCAAGATAACTCAACGCAAGTCAAACCATTAAGAATAGGCGGATCTTCTTGGTATCTATTTTTTGAACGGTTAGGTGTTTCCAGTCATCAATTTGAAAATGCGATCGATTTTTATGGTGCGGTATCCAATAACAAAGTACAAGGCAGACCACTGAACATTTTAGACGAAACCAATGAACTACCGATAGAAATTGACAGTGTTGCTTATAGAGGAATCATTCAATTCTTTTTTGAAGATACCGATTCGGGTTTTGATCTTTATATCCTAAACGAACACAACCAAGTCGAAATTTACCGTAATTGCAACGGTTCAAAAGATAACATGGTTAAAGATATCAACGAATTTTATGCCCTATCAGACGATCGTTTTACTTTTACGACTAGCAGCTCAGTTAATTTTAATCTACCTCAATTTTATCAAATCACTTATAATGACTGTGGTGAACGAGATATAACCCCACTCAATTAAACGATCTAAAAATGATCTTATTTAGACAGGCTTATATCTAAAAGTTTCAGAAAACGATCCGTTTTAGTATAAAAAGAATAAAAATTTACAATTAATAAGTAAAATAATTAAATTTCTATTAAAATAATGGGAACTTTTTTTCAATTTAAGAATCTAACTGTTAGAGTGCACAAATATGGGCCGATAGACAGTTATTAACATAATAAGGAATGGCCTTTAATGGGGGAGCAAGTAACAGACCAAGTATTAGTTGATCGCGTTCTTAACGGAGATAAAAACGCATTTAATTTACTTGTGGTTCGTTATCAAAACAAATTAGCTCATTTGGTTTCTCGTTATGTATTAGCGTCCGAAGTTCCCGATGTTGTACAAGAGACTTTTATTAAGGCGTACCGGTCGTTAAGTCTTTTTAAAGGTGAAAGTGTTTTTTACACATGGTTGTATCGAATTGCGGTTAATACGGCAAAAAATTTTTTAATTTCTCAAGGACGAAGGCCGCCGTCATCAGATATTGATGCTAGCGAGGCTGAAAGTTACGAAGGTGCGGATTCATTAAGGGATTTTGATAACCCTGAAAATCTAGCCCTTTCAGAAGAAGTAAAAAAAGCCGTATTTTCAGCGATTGAAGCGCTACCTGATGACTTAAAAACAGCAATTACTTTGCGCGAAATTGACGGTTTAAGTTACGAAGAAATCGCCGAAATTATGGATACACCTGTTGGAACAGTGCGATCACGGATCTTTAGAGCACGTGATGCAATAGATGAAAAAATAAAACCATTACTCAGTTAATGGCTACAAACTAATAAAGAGTAGTCATAAATTTAAGGTATTTACTATGCAAACAGAACAGAAAGAGCAACTTTCATTACTTATGGATGGCGAATTCGTAAACGATCATATTATTGATGAAGTATCGCATAATGAAAGTTTGCAATCATGCTGGCACCGCTACCATATTGTAAGAGACACAATGCGAGGTGAGTTGCATAGTAGTGTATTGACGTTAGATATTTCTAATCAAATCGCTCAGGCTATTGCAAGCGAAGATTTATACAATCAACTCCCTGATCAGCCTAATACCAAAACAACCGCTTTACCAAAAGCTGAAAATCTAATTTGGATTCACGTTAAAGACTTTTTTGCTAAAGCAAGCCAAGTTGGACTTGCGGCATGTGTAACGCTTGGTATTATTGCTGGTGTACAATATCAACAAAGCCAAACTGATAATACCAATGGAAGCCCTATATTAAACACCATTCCAGTGGGGGTTAATGTTGCGCCTGTAGGTGGGATTCATCAACAAAATGATCAACAACTACTTGAAAAGCGACAATACGACAAAATCAGATTGCTTGTACAAGATTATGAATTACAAAAAAGACTAAACGCTCATTAATTCAAAATGAAATTACCCCATTATAATTTCTTGCTACATTGTATAAAACAGAGTGAAAACATTATTTTTGCTCTGTTTTTTGCGTTTTTTTCAGCGTCGATTTATGCTGATGAAACAAACGATGCATTAGCATTATTAAACAAAATGAATCACGCAGCCCAAACGCAAGATTACCGCATTCACTTTTTATCTCAAGATAAAGATCGGTATGCAACCACATTTGAATATAGTCATTTAGGGGCAACAAGCAAAGATGCTGTTAACGCATGTCTACGTTATCTTGAAGGTCCAGATAAAGAGATTATCCTGCATAACGGCATAACTAGTTATTTTCAACCAGACAGCCCATCATTTTCGATTACAAGTTCCCGTATTATCGAGGTTTTTCCTGATGTTATTTATAATAATTTCAATGATCTAAAAGATATTTACGACTTTATTATATTAGGTAAAGCAAGAACTGCAAATCGTAGTGCACAACTGGTCAAAATCATTGCCAAAGAAAAAGATCGTTATAGCTATGTGATTTGGATTGATGATGAAACGTATTTACCGATTAGGGTTGATTTATTAGATCAAAATAACGATATCATTAGTCAACTAAAAGTTATTCAACTTGATGAAAAATTTGATAAAAAACAAATTGATAACTATATAAATAACCGAACTTACCCCATTTTACTGTCGATCGAAAAACAGAATAACGGGCTCGACCAATGGCGACTTGCTTGGTTACCACAAGGCTTTAAAGAAATAGCTGCCTATAATTTGAATTTTTATAGCTCTGATATTGCCACTAGATTGTATTCAGACGGTGTCTTTTCGTTTACAGTTAATATCTCGTCAGAACAAGCGAAGCCATCAAACCAAATCATTCAACAAGGCGGAAGAACTATTTATTCAACTAACTTAGGCCACAAAAATATTATCATCATTGGCAATTTACCGCGGGATACCGTTGAACGTATTGCACAAAATATTATTCAGAAATGAGTGCAAACTTCTCGATAACGCTATGCTTGGCAGCGATAAATGTGTAAAATGTTCCCTTTATGACTATGTAATTATTAGCAATGTTGGTAACAACCAAAGCCATTTTAGATAGTTAACCATTAATAACCAAGATACTCATTATAATTTATTAATATGAATAAAAATATCCGCAATTTTTCAATTATTGCCCATATTGACCATGGTAAATCAACGCTTTCAGACCGCATAATTCAGATTTGTGGTGGACTGTCAGATCGCGAAATGGAAGCCCAAGTGCTCGACTCAATGGATCTTGAGCGTGAGCGAGGAATCACCATTAAAGCACAAAGTGTCACGCTTGATTATCATGCTAAAAATGGCCAAACCTATCAGCTCAATTTTATCGACACACCAGGTCATGTTGATTTTTCGTACGAAGTGTCGCGCTCACTTGCTGCTTGTGAAGGGGCATTATTAGTTGTGGATGCAGGGCAAGGCGTTGAAGCGCAAACACTAGCAAACTGCTATACCGCGTTAGATATGGATCTTGAAGTTGTTCCTGTCCTTAACAAAATTGACTTACCGGCTGCTGAACCAGAGCGCGTAGCGGCTGAAATCGAAGACATTGTTGGCATTGATGCAAGCAATGCTGTTCGCTGTTCGGCTAAAACTGGCGTTGGTGTTATTGATGTACTTGAACAATTAGTTAGCGACATTCCGCCACCAGAAGGGGACTCAACAGCACCATTACAAGCACTGATTATTGATTCGTGGTTTGATAATTACTTGGGTGTAGTTTCATTAATTCGCATAAAAAATGGCGAATTAAACAAAGGTGATAAGATCAAAGTCATGAGCACAGGTATGACTTATAATGTTGATCGACTTGGTATATTCACCCCTAAACAAGTTGACAAACAATGCTTGCATTGCGGCGAAGTGGGTTGGGTTGTTTGTGCTATCAAAGATATATTAGGCGCCCCAGTAGGTGATACCTTAACTTTAGCAAAAGCACCTGCGCAAACTCCATTACCGGGTTTTAAAAAGGTTAAACCGCAGGTTTATGCTGGGTTATTCCCAACCAGCTCCGACGATTATGAAGCTTTTCGTGATGCGCTTGGCAAATTAAGCCTAAACGATGCATCGCTATTTTACGAACCGGAAAATTCTGGCGCTTTAGGTTTTGGATTCCGCTGTGGTTTTCTTGGCTTACTGCATATGGAGATCATCCAAGAACGTTTAGAGCGTGAATACAACCTTGATCTTATTACTACTGCGCCAACAGTTGTTTATGAAGTGCTAACCACATCGAACGAAACAATTTATGTTGATAGCCCCGCAAAATTACCTGCGGTAAATAACATTCAGGAGTTACGCGAACCGATTGCCGAATGTAACATATTAGTTCCGCAAACTTATTTAGGTAACGTCATCACACTATGCGTTGAAAAACGCGGCGTGCAAACCAACATGGTTTATCATGGTAACCAAGTTGCTTTAACGTACGAAATTCCAATGACTGAAGTTGTATTAGACTTTTTTGATAAACTCAAATCGACTTCGCGTGGGTATGCCTCGTTAGATTATAGTTTTAAACGATTCCAAGCGGCCGATATGGTAAGATTGGATGTATTAATTAACGGTGAGCGAGTGGATGCATTAGCCCTAATCACCCATAAAGATAATGCACCCTATCGAGGACGAGAATTAGTCGAAAAGATGAAAGATCTTATTCCTCGTCAACTATTTGATATCGCTATTCAGGCAGCTATCGGCAATCATGTCATTGCACGATCAACAGTCAAACAGTTACGTAAAAACGTATTAGCCAAATGTTATGGTGGTGACGTAAGTCGTAAAAAGAAACTTTTACAGAAGCAAAAAGAAGGTAAAAAACGCATGAAACAAGTGGGTAATGTTGAATTACCACAAGAAGCGTTTTTAGCGATTTTGCATGTAGGAAAAGATTAACTAACTAAAACGAATTGGTAAGAAGATTCATTTAAAGAGGAAAAAAAATGGCTGGAACATTTGCCATCACATTAACAGTAGCAACTTTTATTACCGGGATATTTTGGTTTTTAGAAAAATTCAAATGGAAACCTGCAAGGCAGCGAAAAGTTGAAGAAATTCGCACCCAAAGCAATGGCGAAATAGATGGAAAGATACTTGCCGAAGTTGGAAAACCCAAAGGTTGGGTTGAAAACTTCGCATCATTTTTCCCTGTTTTATTTGTGGTATTTTTTATCCGCTCATTTTTATATGAGCCGTTTCAAATCCCATCAGGATCAATGATGCAAACGTTGCTCGTTGGCGATTTTATTGCTGTTGAAAAATACGCTTATGGCTTGCGTGATCCTATTACTAACACCATCATCATTCCAACAGGACAGCCTAAACGCGGTGATGTAGCGGTATTTAAACACCCAAGTATCCCAAAAATGGATCTTATCAAACGTGTAGTTGGTCTACCGGGTGACAAAATCGTCTATCTTGTTAAAGAAAAGAGAATCGTCATTTACCCTGCGTGCCAAATTACCGATACCAATTGTGTAGGGCAACAATCACAGCCACTTGATTTACATTATAGCGAACCCAAACCAAGCAATTGGAAAGAAGTTCATGAACAGTTTAAATCTGCTCCTCGCTTCTATACTTTAGATCAATATACCGACAAAGGTGTTGTCGATTCTGAATCTATCGTGACATTGAATGTAAATATTCAACAAGAAACTCTAGGCAACACGCCACATAATATTCTAATCACTCAAGGCTCCCAAGAAGATCCAAATTACTATTACCGCCAAAATGGTCAACCTATAGCGACTTGGGTTGTGCCACAAGGTCATTACTTTATGATGGGCGACAACCGCGATAACAGTGGCGACAGTCGATACTTTGGTTTTGTGCCCGAAGGTAACTTTGTTGGTAAAGCAACTGCTATTTGGATGAGTTTTGAAAAACAGCCCGACCAATGGCCAACAGGAATTCGCTTTAGTCGTATTGGCGGTATACATTAATAACTATAATTATGAAAAAATTTAGTCAAATTCAACAATCAATCGGCTATCAGTTTCAAGATATCTCCCTACTTGAATTAGCACTTACTCATCGAAGTGCTAATAAACTGCATAACGAACGTTTAGAGTTTTTAGGGGACTCTATTTTAAGTGTTGTCATTGCTGACGAACTCTATCACCGTTTTGTTCAACAAGACGAAGGTGACCTAAGCCAAATGCGCGCAACACTAGTTTGTGGTCAAACACTTGCCGAAATCGGTAAAGATTTTAAATTGGGTGATCACCTTATTTTAGGACAAGGTGAGCTAAAAAGCGGTGGGTTTCGCCGTGAATCGATTATTTCAGATGCGGTTGAAGCCATTATCGGTGCCATTTACTTAGATAGCAACATCGACACAATTCGCCCGCTAATCTTAGCGTGGTACCAAAGTCGCTTAAACCAAATTCAACCCGGCATTAAACAAAAAGATGCTAAAACAAGATTGCAAGAATATTTACAAGGAATTCATCGTCCACGTCCATGTTATTTAATTGTCGAAGTAACTGGTGATAACCACGAGCAAGAATTCTTAATTCAATGCAAAATCGACAACGATAACCACGAGTATTTAGGTCGTGGTTTAAGTCGCCGAAAAGCAGAACAAGCAGCTGCACAAGAAGCTCTCAACCAATTAGGTATAAAATGACAGAAACAATACAACATTGTGGATTTGTCGCCATTGTTGGGCGACCAAATGTAGGTAAATCAACACTATTAAACCAATTACTTGGGCAAAAAGTCTCGATCACATCACGTAAAGCACAAACCACAAGGCACCGTATTGTCGGTATTGACACCCAAGATAACAACCAAATTATCTACATCGACACCCCTGGACTTCATATAGAAGAAAAAAGAGCCATTAACCGTTTAATGAATCGAGCAGCAAGCAGCTCAATTGGTGATGTGGAGCTAGTGATTTTTGTGGTGGAAGGCACCCATTGGAATGATGACGACGAAATGGTCGCCAATAAACTCAAAGACTGCAAAAGTCCAGTTTTGCTGGTGATTAATAAGATTGACAACGTCACCGACAAAACACAATTATTACCGCATATTCAAACTATTAGCCAAAAAGTTAATTTTCTTGATGTTGTGCCAATTAGCGCTGAAAAAGGAGAGGGTGTTGATATTATTAAAGATATCGTCAAAAAACACTTACCTGAGGGTGAACACCATTTTCCTGAAGATTACATAACCGACCGCTCGCAACGCTTTATGGCATCAGAAATCATCCGCGAAAAACTTATGCGTTTTTTAGGTGATGAATTACCTTATTCCGTGACTGTTGAAATTGAACAATTCAAAGTAGACGAACGCAATGGAATGTATCGCATTAACGGATTAATCTTAGTTGAACGCGATGGACAAAAGAAAATGGTCATCGGCAATAAAGGCGAAAAAATCAAAAAAATAGGCATCGAAGCCCGCAAAGATATGCAGTCATTTTTTGACAACAAAGTCCATCTAGAGCTTTGGGTCAAAGTCAAAGCAGGTTGGGCTGATGATGAGCGAGCATTGCGCAGCTTAGGCTATAGTGACGATTAACCACCATAATTAACATACAAACAAAAATCAGGTATCAACAACTACCTGATTTTTATCAATATTACAACAAGGTTATTATTATTTTGTAACTACCCCTTATTATCATTTTTTTTCTTTACTTAGGTATTCTGATTCGCGAACTTTATCGACAATGATACCATGATTAATCATATACCTTACCGCCTTGCCACTTATCGTCAAATCAAAAAGATTATAATCAAAAGACGGAAGCTTAATTTTAGCCTCTTTTAACGACGTATAACCTGAGTTTGAAACAGCAAACTGATAATAATCGTTTCTTAAACTGTAAAAATCCATCTTCATACCAACATAGATCTTCTTACTCTTATTCTTCGCGTCTTTATTAAAATCGTCTGTACTTACGCCATCTATATTAGTCAGGTTTTGTTGATAGATATCATCCTGATTAAACTCATTACTGTATTTATAATTAAAGGTATTAAATTTAGCTAAATCAATTAAATACACATCATGTTTCATCGGCATAAACACAGAATAATAAGGATCCTTCTTAGAGGATGTACCTAAAGATCGACGAATGACATCGGTCATAATATCGTTTTGACGCAAGTCAGCCATTTCCCGATCATCAAGTGAATTATGCTGCCTAGTATAAGAAGACGACAAAATGAGATTTGATTTAGCTTGGCTTAATGAAGTATAAGCCACATTCGAAAGTGCAACAGAGTAGACATAATTGCTTGAATTATAGCTTAACAACTTCATTCCCACATAAAGATCTTGATATCTACCAATCTTATCAGTATTGAAGTTATCAATATCAGAATCATCTATTTTAATGATCTTCTCTTGATACAGATCATAAATAAAATCGTTAGAATCATCGTTACCGTTTCTTCCAACATTTACTAAATTAAACAAATAGATATCCCCCACTTTAGGCGTAAAAAGGAGATGATCGCCTTTATTTCGGTAGGATCTTTCTTGTGCAAAGCAATAGGTTAATGGAACAAAAGCAAGAATGAAAATAAAGAGTAGCAATATAATCCTAGCACAGCTTTTCGGATTTCCATCCATTGACGTAAACCGACTACCTCGGCATATCCATGTTATCAACATAATTCCTATCATTGTATTAATAAACAGCAATATAATAACATCAATTTAACAACAAATCGACAACCTCCCCACCAAACAAACTCCTCAAATTTAACCAAAAATCGGTCAGGAAAGGTATTGATTTTATTAGAGTTTTTCTGGATGTTTTTTTAACAAAAACTGCCTTATAAAAACACAATAACCCATCCCAAAAAACGATGGTTATGTTATTTGTCTTATTCCGGCGTCAGAATGTGCCGACAACAGAGCGAGGTTAGCACGCCAAACAGGGATGT
>NZ_WTFC01000112.1:0-319 GCF_009795795.1 Gilliamella sp. Pas-s95
CAATATCGGGAGTATTATTTTCCAGCAGCTTAGTTTTTTTGTACAACTTTTGGGGTGCAGTTCAAAATCCCCTAAATCGGACGTGATCACAATAGCTATTTTGTCCACCCAAGGTCAAAACGTCCGAAACCACCGCACCTAATTTATTCTATTCACCAAAACAAAAAGGCCAGATTTTCCGCCCAAAAATCGGTCAGGAAAGGTATTGATTTTATTGATGTTTTTATTTTCATGTTTCCTAGATTACACCATGAAGTGCAATTTTTCTTAGCTCCTTTGAATAAAAGGAGGCAGGGCTTTTAAACTTATGCCGTTTTCT
>NZ_WTFC01000113.1:0-319 GCF_009795795.1 Gilliamella sp. Pas-s95
AACACCTCAAAAAAAGGGTTTTCAAAACCAAAATTGTTGTTTATCTTTATACAGCAAGATTTATCAAATCTTAAGCTCTACCTTAACGCCGTATAGGCGGTTTAGAAAACGTAGCGGTTCACGACAACAAACACCTTTAACCTTAACGCCGTATAGGTGTTTAATTCAAATAAAATCAATTACATAATTATAAAAACATAATATCTTCCAAAAAAGATGGTTGTGTTGTTTGTTTTATTCCGGCGTCAGAATGTGCCGACAACAGAGCGAGGTTAGCACGCCAAACAGGGATGTTTGGCGAGTTTGTGCTGCGTCTGGA
>NZ_WTFC01000030.1:0-32118 GCF_009795795.1 Gilliamella sp. Pas-s95
AAGAAAACGGCATAAGTTTAAAAGCCCTGCCTCCTTTTATTCAAAGGAGCTAAGAAAAATTGCACTTCATGGTGTAATCTAGGTAACAAAAAAATCAAAGCGGGTAAATATACTATAATCTATAAGAAACGCTGGGGGGTTCACTCAATAATCCCAATAATTCTCTAAAAACTGATTTTGATTAATACAATGGTTATCATACTTTTTATTGAATAAAAGAAACTAAAACGAGTAGCACTATTTTCTGTGTGAGCAATGTTACTAAACATGGTGATATTTACACTCTTACTAACTTGTTAGGTTATGTTTTTAGTAAAAGAATTCGGGAGTCTATACTGTTTGAAAATCAAAAAGAGTGATATGTACTTTTAATTGAGATGAAATATAATCGGCAAACATTTAGTTATTTACTTTTATAATACGGTTAAACTGCATAAAGTGTTTTCAAGAAAAAATCTTATGAGTTTTTAGAGGATTATTTTAACCATGAGGTGAAAACAATAAATCGCTTTGAGATTCGATCACTCAAAGCGGATTTGCTACCAGAGAAATTTGATTTATGATCATCCCTATATAGAATTTAGTCACAGAATCAATCTTCACCTTTAATAGGAAAATACGCAAAACTCAAGATGCAGTCCAAAATACCGTTACATTAACTTTGTTTTGCTGTAACACAGCACGAATAGGCATTTGATTGACATCATTATCTTTTTTTGCTTGTTCTAACACATGCATTTTGCTTTCACCAACCAAATGTAGATAGATATTTTTACTATTTAAAATAGTGGGTAACGTTAAGGTAATACGATCTAGTGGTGCTGTTAATGGCGTCATTCCGACAACTTTTCGACCTGATTTCATATCTAAACCAGCTGCTAAATTAGCTGCACCTGGGAATAATGAAGCGGTATGTCCATCTTCACCCATACCTAAAACAATTACATCAAATGGCATCGGAATTTTATCTAACATCCTGTCAGTCATTTCAGCGCCATCAAATGGATTATCATAACTGTTTTTTAAACCGACAAAATTAGCCAATTTTGCATTGTTTTGTAATAAATGCGTCATCACTAACTTTTCGTTACTGGCATCATCATTATCATCAACCCATCGATCATCAACTAACGTAATAAAAACTCGGCTCCATTCTATATTTTGTTGACTTAGTGAAACAAATAATGGAATAGGTGTTTTACCTCCCGAAACCGCAATAGAAGCATGTCCTTTTTGTACAATTGCCTGTTTTAATTCATTGACAATATGTGAGGTTAAATCTTCGATCAATAACTGACTATTTTGATATTTATTTAACGTAAACATAGTTACTTTTCCTTTATTCAAATTCGTGCCATGAATGCCCATCTTTAGTGATTAAGGCAACCGATGCGACGGGTCCCCAAGTGCCCGCTTGGTAAGTTTTTGGTGGTTCATTTTCTGTTTCCCATGCACTAATAATTGAATCAACCCATTTCCATGCTGCTTCAACTTCATCACGATGAACAAATAACGCTTGGCGCCCTCGCATAACTTCAAGTAATAAACGCTCATAAGCATCAGCGCTTTGTTGGTGAAAAGTTTCGCTGAAACTTAAATCAAGTTTTGTGGTTTGCAGATTGTGAGTGCTATCTAACCCAGGTACTTTGTTTAGAATTTCAATATCCATTCCTTCATCAGGTTGTAAACGAATCGTCAATTTATTTTGTGGTAATTGTGGATAAAATTCACTAAATAGATTAAGTGGTAATGGTTTAAAATAAACAACAACTTCAGAACATTTGCTCGGTAAACGCTTACCTGTACGTAAATAAAATGGAACGCCCGCCCAACGCCAGTTATCAATATCAACTCGAATGGCAACAAATGTTTCGGTATTGCTTTTTTGATTTGCGCCGTCTTCTTCTAAATAGCCCGGTACATTAACACCATTAACAAATCCTGCTGTATATTGTCCACGAACCACTTTTTCGCGTATATTGGTTTTATCAATTGGTCTAAGGGCATTTAGTACAGCTATCTTTTCACTACGTAAACTATCATCTTCAAGGTTAGCAGGTGGTGACATTGCAATCATGGTTAATATTTGTAATAAATGATTTTGCACCATATCACGCATTTGACCAGCTTTATCAAAATACCCCCAACGTCCTTCAATGCCAACTTGTTCTGCCACCGTAATTTCGACATGATCAATAGAATTACGATCCCAAAATGACGCAAACACTGTATTAGCAAAACGTAAGGCTAAAAGATTTAGTACTGATTCTTTCCCTAAGTAATGATCAATACGATAGACTTGCGATTCGCTAAAGAATTTAGCCACCGAATCATTGATTTCGCGAGATGATTGCAAATCAGTTCCAAGCGGCTTTTCCATCACAATACGGTTTTGTGATTGATTTAATCCAGCAGCAGCTAAACCTTGGCAAATCGTCCCAAAAGTACCTGGGTGCATTGCAAAATAGAAAATAGCGGGATGACCTGAATCAAGTTTATTTTTCAATCGTTCAAAACCAGCGCTATCATTAACATCTAGTTTATGAAAATCCAATCGTTGACTAAATCGTTGCCAAATACTATCGTCTAACGACTCCGGCATAAATGAAATAAGTGCATCTTTTGCAACTTCACAATAAGCAGCATGATCCCAATCAGCGCGTCCTACGCCTAAAATCTTAGTTTGTTCAGGTAGTTTTCCATATTTTTCTAGTTGATATAAAGACGGTAGTAATTTACGTCTTGTCAAATCCCCTTTAGCACCAAAAATAACTAAATCGCAAGCTGGGATATCAGACATGGTTTTCTCCTAGGATGGTATAATGTAATTATTCTATTATGTTGGATGGTTAGTGTACAGGCTAAATCATAACAATAGGCATTAGCCTACATTTGCCCTAAAACAAAAAGGTCACCACTGTGGTGACCTTTTTTAAAACAAATAATTGGATAATATTCCAATATATAAATTATACGCGTACAAAATCCATATGAACTAATTTTGGTTTAAATGCATGACGTTGTACTGCTTGTACTTTTACTTTAACTGCTTTGCCGTCAACCTCGATAGTTAACACTTCAGAATAAAATTCTGGTTTTTCTTGCATATTAAAGATTTGGTTGTGATCAAGCACAACAGAGATTGCAGGTTCAGTTCCACCATAAATAATGGCTGGGAATTGACCAGCGTGACGCAGGCGGCGGCTCGCACCCTTACCATGCTCTTTTCTAACTTCAGCTTTAAATGTAAACATATTTATTTCTCTTAATGATTTAAAATAAAAGCCAATTACAGGCGACCCAGTAGTTGACTATCAAACTAGCACTTTAAAAAGTGATGTGGATTATAAAGTGTTATCTCTGTAAACGCAATCAATTAATCATATTACAAATTGAGTAAAACATTGATTGCGTATGTGGTATAAAATATGAACGATTAGATCACTTCTATAAGAAAACCATAAGTTGATTTCTTATTGGAAGATGATTTCAATGGTTTTGTAATACAACCGGCTTCAACACAAACCATTGATTTATATTCGTCATCACCAAAATCTGCCATTGCTTTAGCTTTATTTATCCATGGATTCCAAGTAACTACATCACTGACATTAGTGTTGGTTAATCGAATTGTTCGGATACCATCAGTTATCGTTAGTTGTTTACTCGCATCAGTGTAAATACGATCGACTTCTTGATTAAAAGTCAATTGACCTACTGTCACCGGTTTGTTTTCAACAGCAAGTCGTTCTTGATAAGTTTCACCTAAACCTTTGACAACAACATGGTCAATATTATCAATACCAAAATAAGTATGTAGCGCACTAGTTACATCAAAGTCAGCAAAACTGCTTAAAGTAACTTCACAAGTTTTACCTAAATGAAGATTTAATGACACAGTAAAAGGTTGGCGACAATAAGGTTCTGTCTGCTGATTATTCGTGAGTGACAAAATGAGATCAACACCATTGTCATCCTCTTTACAAGAATCTAATTGCCATTCAACAATACGCGCAAAACCATGAGAAGGATTTCCTAACTGACCAAACCATGGCCAGCAAACAGGTACTCCACCTCGAATAGCCACCCCTTGTTTAAAATTTGTTTTGTCGCTTAGCCAAACAACTGGGGTTTGTTCAGTAGCAGGCTGCCAAAATAACAAATGAGCACCTTGTAATGTAACCGCTGCCTTGCAAGTTTTATGGTTAATAACCACAACGGGGAGTTCACCATAAGTCGATTGCTTAACCGATGAGCTTAGTGATACGCCTGATAAGCTACTATCTAAAATTGCTTTATACATACTCATACTTACTCCTAAATAATAAATTTAATCAACCATTAATATCAAAATTTATCGATGATTGTACGCTTTTTAACTTAATAATGAAAACACTATAGATGCCAAAAGCTTTTTTTAATAAATTGGAGTAAAATAGCGCACTATAAAAAAATAAGGTAACACACGGGTTATTTTTGTTAAAAAGTTTCAGGAAAGACTACGTTTATGTATAAAATCCCAATGAGTTTGTATATTCATATGCCATGGTGCGTACAAAAATGTCCTTATTGTGATTTTAATTCACATACCGTAAAAAAAACGCCAGATTATGCAGCTTATATAGAGCATTTGATTAAAGATTTACAGCATGATGCTGTTTTTTGTTCAAACCGTTCAATTCATTCAATTTTTATTGGCGGAGGGACACCAAGCCTGTTTTCTGCTGAATTAATTGATAAATTATTATTGAATATAAATAAGATTATCCCCATAAATAAGAATGCAGAAATCACCATTGAAGCCAATCCTAATTCTGTAGATATAGAAAGATTCAATGGCTATCAGCAAGCAGGTATAAATCGCATATCAATCGGTGTGCAAAGTTTTCAAGCCGATAAGCTGGTTAAATTAGGGCGGATACATGATCCCAAAGAAGCAATCGCAGCAGGAAAACTAGCCCAAACATTAAATTTAAGAAGTTTTAATTTAGATTTAATGCATGGCTTGCCAAATCAAAGTATTGATGATGCCATATATGACTTAGAACAAGCCATTGCTATCGCACCACCTCATTTGTCTTGGTATCAATTGACTATTGAACCCAATACACTATTTGGATCAAAGCCTCCCGTTTTGCCTGATGACGATAAACTTTGGGAAATTTATCAACAAGGTCATCAATTATTAACAAAACATGGTTACCAGCAATATGAAACCTCGGCTTATGCTAAAGAGGATTTACAATGCCAACATAATTTAAATTATTGGCGATTTGGAGACTATTTAGGCATTGGATGTGGTGCTCATGGTAAATTAACACAACCTGATGGCAAAGTTATTCGCACCATAAAAACTCGTCATCCAAAGGGGTATTTAGAAGGACGCTATTTGGATAAGTATTATACGGTAGCAAAAGAAGAACTACCCTTTGAATTTTTTATGAATCGTTTTAGGCTTTTTGAACCAACACCTAAACATGAATTTGAACAACGAACTTATTTACCTTTACAAACAGTAGAGAAACAAATAGCAACCGCCATTGAAAGAAATTATTTAATTGAAGACACACAAAACTGGCAAATAACTGATTGTGGGAAGTTATTTCTAAATTCACTATTAGAACTTTTTTTATAGTTCAATTAAACAGTTACTTTTTAAGATAATAAAAAAATCTTTCTTTACGGTTATTTAACAAAATAAGCACTAACTATTTAAGTAATAATTCACTTCCCTTTACACACATTTTCCCATAAAAAGTGCATAATACAATCCGACAATGCATTTATTTCATTGTTTTCCTATTCCTTATGTTTTCCCAATAACATTGTTATTGGGATTTTTTTATTAGGTTAGAAAAATAAAAATTGATGAAATTAAACCGATCTAGGTATATTCTTAGAGATAAATGTTTCAATTTCAATAAATGATGATATTCCTTCCATCGGACCTTTTTTAGCAGCAGCTAACGCACAACTTGCATTTGCATATTCTAATGCTTTTTCGATAGAAAAACCTGCTAACATTAAACTTACAAATGTTGCGTCAAAACAATAGGTTGCCCCACTACAATCAACTATATCGCTCAAGAAACCATCAACATGAATTATTTTAAAGTTATTTTGTTCGTCATATCCATAATAATTAGCACCTTGAGCTCCATTTTTGATCACTATATGTTTAATGCCTTTTTTAAACAGACTTAATATAGTTTCCTTTTCGCTTTCATCATTATTATTTGCAAAATAACGCACTTCGCATTTACTAAGTAAAAATATATCAGCATATTCCAAAATATAATCAAAAGATTGCCCCATTTCAGGGATATCTAACATTTCTTTATGTAAATTAGGATCAAAAGAAATTGTTCCTCCATTACTCTTGATAATATCAAGCGCTTTACGCATCGCATCGATGGCACGAAAAGAATATAATGATGACCCCATAACATGTAAATGATTACAATCATTTAATAAGTTTTCATTAATATGGTGGAATGAAATTAAACCGCAGGCACTATTGGGAATATTAAAAATGAAATCTTTTTCACTAATATTTTTATTAACAACAAAAGTGCTACCTGTAATAGCTTTATTATGAATAGTAATACCATCAATAATAACACCATCCTGTTTTAGTCGATCAATGCACATTTTCCCAAATACATCTCTGCCAACACAACTAAAAAAAACTACAGCCCCCCCCAATTTTGCCACCTGAGCAGCAAATATTGCTGGAGCACCACTGGGATGAGGACCTGTAAATTCACCAATTTCATCGAACCTTTGATTGGGCTCTTTTGCAATAAATTCAACAAGCAACTCTCCAATTGTACAAATTTTAACATTCATATTATTTATACCTAAAGTGAATTATGATAAGTCACACAATATTTATTTACTGCAAGCTGCTTAAAATTAGAGTCTATCAATTGTTGATGATATTCAGTAACAGCATGTCTTGATAATATAACGACATCCATGTGTTTTAATTTTCCAATACTGTGACTATCACAAACCTCTTCTTGAGGTGGCAAAATACCAATGGTATGTTCAGCAATTTTTAGTATTTGTTGATAAGTTTTCTGATGTTCAATATTTTCAATCACCAAGTGATTATTCGTATTGATAGCGGAAAATTCGAAAATAAAATGTGAAATGGGAAATTGAGTTAAAGGATTATTATTTTGTAGAACATTTCCCTCAAGTAAAACCCCTCCGATAAGAATTACTTCAGCATCAGAAAATTCTTTAACCAATTGTGCATTATTAATATCATTCATAATCACTTTCAATGACTTTTTATTATGCAAAAAAGGAATTAACTTTCTAATTAAACGTCCATGACTCAAAAAAAGAGTATCGCCATCATTAATATAACTTAAACAAGTTTTTACAAAATTCACGTCACCACTATCAGTTTTAATTCCTGAATAACGCTGACAGGAAAATATATTTGGTGTGCTATTAATAAAATCCTCAGGTGAAATATAACTTGCACCGCCAAAAAAACGTTTCAAATAACCTTGTTGTTCTAGATAAGTTAGATCTTGGCGAATTGTCACATTTGAAACCTGAAGCTGCTCAGATAATTCTTCAACTTTAACTTCACCACGTATACGAACAATTTCTGCGATTTCCAATCGACGTTTCAATAAGGCTGAAGATACTCTAGCCAATGTTCACTTCCTATGTTACAGATGACTACTTAATATTAATGATAATAAAATTTATCATACAACTTATCAACCGCAAACAAAAGATTAACATGTGAATTTTTAACATTTATCTTCGTTTGGAGACCAAAAGTAAATAAGTTAACAATTAAATTATCACTCTAGAAACTCAACACTTTTTACAACTGAGATGAGGTTCACTTTTTTAAAATAACTCGTAAATCGTCACCGACCATAGTAGCTGATTTAAATCGAAAATTTGGTGCCATTGACAAATTCTGTAAGTGAGGCAATATACACATGTCTTTCGCATTATGGCCTAGTAATTTAGGCGCGTAATAGATAATCAATTCATCGACTAAATCTTGTTCTATCAATGCCCCTGCTAGGTGAGCACCAGCTTCAACCCAAATAGAATTTATTTGCTTGTTGTTAGCTAATAAATAAAATAATTTAGTCAAATTAATCTTCTTATTCGTTGATGACTCAATGATTAACTTTGTATTTGGTTTAGTAACAGGAATATCTTGCTTCCGCACGATCCATGTTTCACCTAATTGCTTAAAGATATTTTCATCCCCTGTGAGTTTATTTTGACCATCAATAATAATACGCACTGGTTGCCGAATCTTTTCGGAAGAATAAATTTGCTTGATATCATCAGGTAATTCCGCATCTCGAACTGTAAGACTAGCGTTATCCGATTGTACCGTAGCTCTGGTACTTAAAATACAGCAGGATTGAGCTCTAAATTTTTGTACATCCTGCCTTGCAACACTTGAAGTAATCCACTTACTTTCACCTGATGCCATGGCGATTTTACCATCTAGTGATGTTGCCAATTTAAGTTGTACGTACGGCATACCTGTTCGCATCCGTTTCAAAAAACCTTTATTAAGTTCTTCGGCTTGTTCAGTTAAAACTCCTACTGTGACTTCAATTCCCGCATCACTTAATCGTTTAATACCATTACCGGCAACAGTTGGATTAGGGTCTTGCATTGCAATAACAACACGTTTAAGTTTCGCTTTAATCAAAGCATCTGCACAAGGAGGAGTTCTACCAAAATGACTACAAGGCTCTAACGTTACATAAGCAGTAGAACCTTTCGCCTCATCACCAGCCATTTGTAGCGCATATACTTCAGCATGTGGTTGCCCTGCTTTTTTATGATAGCCTTTACCAATAATTTGGTTATTTTTAACAATTATGCAACCAACATTTGGATTTGGGGTTGTGGTAAAACGCCCTAATTTAGCAAGTTCTATCGCTTGTTGCATATAAAATAGATCATTATCACAAATTATGTTCATATAAATGATTATTTTTGTTGTAACTTCGCAATTTCGTTACTAAATTGCTCAATATCATCAAAGCTAAAATAAACCGAGGCAAAACGAATATAAGCGACTTTATCCAAATTTTTCAGTTCTTCAATCACATAGTCACCAATTAATTTTGCAGGAACCTCACGTTCACCAGTTGCTCTAAGTTTAGATTTTATACGTGTAATTGCATCTTCAATGGCATCAAAACCAACTGGACGCTTTTCAAGAGCCCTTTTAATACCATTACGTAACTTATCTTCATTAAATGGTTCGCGAATTTTATTACTTTTAATAACATTTGGCATTATTAATTCAGCGACTTCAAATGTCGTAAAACGTTCATTACATTCGACACATTGTCGTCTTCGACGGACTTGAAAGCCTTCTCCAACAAGCCGAGAATCAATCACTTTTGTATCATCTGCATTACAAAACGGGCAGTACATAAAAAAATATCCTAACAATGTTATAATTCATACTAAAATAGCCGAAAATATTAATTTAAACAAGGATTCTTTTATAACAAGTCGGGTTAATATGTTCAATTTAAAATTACTGTTTTAGACAAATTTTATCGGCCCATAATCTACACTAATCACTTATATTAAGGAATGATAAACTAAAAAATAAACATCATTGCTAAGAGTTATACTAAATATTTATTAAATATTAATAACATCAACTGATGAATTAAATGGATAAAATTTTTTGAAATCTTATAAAAATGAATCCGTCGCTAAAATAGCGACGGGAAAACAACCTACCAATCTAATTTAATTAAAAAATTCCTCAATTTATCAAAATCATCAGGCATATAATGAGAAAGTAACGTCATATCGGCCCGTTCAGCTAATGCTTTAGGAAGTGGAATAGATTTACCTAGAATGTCTTCAACCACTTCTTTAAATTTAGCCGGATGGGCAGTACCTAAGAAAAGACCATATTCGCCCTCTTGCAACTGATCACGAAGTGCGCGGTAAGCGATTGCACCATGTGGTTCAGACAAATAACCCTTTCTATCAAGTTCACGAACTGTTTGTTTAGAAATTTCATCTGACACGGCTGCATGACCAAGTGATTTAAGAGCCCAACCTTCACGATCATAAATCTCTTCAATTCGAGGCCAATTATTGGGTTGGCTAACATCCATTGCATTAGATAGTGTTGCAATGGTGGCATGAGGTTCCCATTTACCCGTTACTAAATATCGTGGCACTGTATCATTTGCATTAGTTGCAGCAATAAAACGTTTAATTGGTAAACCCATTGTTTTAGCCAGTAAACCAGCAGTTAAATCACCAAAATTACCGCTTGGCACAGAAATGACTAACTGTTCACGTTGCGCTGGTGTTAGCTGTGCAAAAGCTTCAAAGTAATAACAGATTTGAGCTAATAATCGACTGATATTAATTGAGTTAGCCGAGTTTAACCCAATGGCAACTTTCAACTCTTCATCATCAAATGCTTTTTTTACCAAAGCTTGGCATGCATCAAAGTCACTTTGAATAGCAATAGTGTGAATATTATCGCCAAGTGTACAAAATAGCTTTTCTTGTAAAGGGCTGATTTTTCCTTCTGGATATAAAATTACTACACGAATATTAGGCAAATGGTAAAAGGCATGGGCAACAGCAGCTCCGGTATCACCTGATGTAGCTGTTAAGATAGTAATTTTTTTATCTGCTGCAACTTGGACTAACGCTTGCGCCATAAAACGCCCACCAAAATCTTTAAATGCTAGCGTTGGCCCATGATAGAGTTCTAGTGACCCTATGTCTGCTTCTATTGATTTTACAGGTGCAGGAAATTGGAATGCATTTTTAACTAGCCTGTGCATATCATCAAAGCAGATCTCATCGCCAATAAAAGCAGATAAGATTTTGGCGCTACGAGTCACAAAATCCAGTTTTAATAGTGATTCAATGTCATTTGCAGAAAATTTAGGTAGTGTTTCAGGGAAAAATAAACCTTGCTCCCTTCCCAATCCTTGCTGTACTGCTTGTGCAAAGTTAACTTGCTGTGAATGATCTTTTAAGTTATACAATTTCATAATATTTTCCGATTATCTTTATGCTTTCATTGTTCACTCTTTCTGATATCAGCTTAATCAGTAAGAAATTGGAGTATTTTTTAATTTTTAAAAAATCAAATTAAATAACTTTTGCTCCTTGAGTATCAATTTTACAAATATGAGTAAAACCTTCATCATTTTGTAAATAACAATGCTGAAGTAGTGATTCGATCTGCCTTGCCGTTTCAAGCTTATCTGCCACAACAAACATCGTTGGGCCTGAACCTGAAATCCCCGACGCTAATGCGCCTAGCTGTTTGACTCGTTTTTGTGTTTCATCAAAATTAGGTAATAACTGTTTACGATAAGGTTCGGCAATATTGTCACATAACATTGATGCTGCCAATTCTGATCGCTTGGTATAACAGGCATGAATAAATCCACCAACATATCGACCATGTGCAACACAATCTGATTTTTGGTACAAGGCGGGTAAAATGGCACGAGCCTCAGCGGTTGATACTTTTATACCAGGATATGCCATAACCCAGTACCAATCTTCAAAATGAGGTATAGGTTCACTAATTATACCCATTTCATTAAGGATAAGTTGCATACCGCCTAAATAGCAGGGTGCAACATTATCATAATGTACACTACCGGAAATCCGCCCTTCAAGCTCACCCATCATCGAAAGTAATTCAAACTGATTAAATGGTTTATCAAAAAACGCATTTAAAGCAACAAATGCTCCGACTACTGAACAGGCACTTGAGCCTAATCCAGATCCAATTGGCATGTTTTTTTCAAGTATCATACTAACTGGTAACGTTCTACCCATTGCTTGGCAGAAACGTTGCCAACATTGAAATACAATATTATATTTGGGATCGCGTGGTAATTTTTTAACAAATTGACCTTTGCTAGTAAGAGAAAATTCCTTAGCAGTTTCAACCGTTATACAATCACCAAGCATCACACCACTAATTGGGCTAATTGCTGCACCTAATATATCAAAACCAACACTAATATTGGCCATCGAAGCAGGCGCGTAAACTGTTAATGATTTATGATTCATTTAGCCTCCAATTTTTCCTGATGTTGTACGCAAAATATCAGCAAAAACCCCCGCAGCTGTGACATCATTCCCAGCCCCATAACCACGTAAAACTAGCGGAATTGGTTGGTAATAACGAGTATAAAATGCCAATGCATTTTCACCATTTTTTACTTTATATAGTGGATCATCACTATCAATAGTCTCGATTTTAACGCTACATTGATTATTTTCAATGCTACCAACATAACGTAATGCTTTGCCTTCTTTTGCTGCTTGTTCATATTTTGTTTTAAACTCTGCATCTAATTGCGGCAATTTAGCCATAAATTCATCAATGCTACCTTGTGCATATTCAGCTGGTAGAACTGATTCAACATTGATTTGATCTAGTTCTAATTGTAATCCTGCTTCTCGCGCTAAAATTAATAATTTTCTAGCGACATCCGTGCCCGATAAGTCATCACGAGGATCGGGTTCAGTAAAACCTTTTTCTTTAGCAAGTTTAGTTGCATCTGACAACGACATTCCTTCATCAAGTTTACCAAATATAAAAGAAAGAGATCCCGACAAAATTCCTGAAAACTTGATTAGTTCATCACCTGCATTTAATAAATTTTGCAGATTTTCAATGACAGGCAATCCTGCGCCTACGTTAGTGTCGTATTGAAATTTGCGTTTATTTTTTGCCGCTTCTTGGCGTAAACGTAAATAATAAGCCATTGAACTTGTATTCGCTTTCTTATTTGGCGTAACAACATGAAAACCATTAGCTAAAAAATCTGCATATTTATCAGACACTTCACTACTAGAAGTGCAGTCCACTAAAATTGGATTGAGTAATCGATTATTTTTTGAAAACTCAATAATACTATCTAATGTGTAGTCATTTTCGCTGTGTTTAATTTGCTCTCGCCAATTAGTAAGATCAATACCATCACGATTAAGCACACTATGTTTAGAATTAAATAGCCCACAAACATGCAAATCAATCTGTTTGTTTTTCAGCCACTCTTGTTGTCGTCCGATTTGATCAATCAAAGCTCCACCTACACCACCGACACCAACAACAAATACATCTAGCATTTTATCTGTACCAAACAACATTTGATGAGCAACCCGTACGCCCATTACTGCAACATCGTTATCCACAACGACAGAAATCGACCTTTCAGATGAACCTTGCGCAATAGCGACAATATTAATATTAGCTCTAGCTAGAGCTGTAAAAAAGTTTGCTGATAACCCTCGTAATGTACGCATCCCATCACCGACAACAGAGATAATTGCCTGTTTTTCGATTATCTCAATTGGCTCAAGTAATCCATCTTTTAATTCTAAGAAAAATTCATCACTTAATGCTTCTTCTGCTCGATAAAGTTCAGTTTGAGGTACACAAAAGCTAATACTATATTCGGATGATGATTGAGTAATAAGTACAACTGAAATGCCAGCATAAGACATTGCAGAAAAAACTCGAGCCGACATGCCAACCATCCCTTTTAATCCAGGACCTGAGACATTGATCATTGCCATGTTATTTAAATTAGTGATACCTTTTACAGGTGTTGTTGAATCAACCACATTGGCACCAATAAGTGTTCCTGGTGCATCAGGGTTATTAGTATTTTTAATTAAACAAGGGATCTGAAACTGCGCAATAGGTAAAATAGTTCTAGGATGAAGTACTTTTGCACCAAAATATGAAAGTTCCATCGCCTCTTGATAAGACATCGTTTTAAGTAATTTTGCATCTGGAACAATACGTGGATCACAAGTATAAACACCATCGACATCTGTCCATATTTCACAGCTATTAGCACGTAAACACGCTGCTAATACCGAAGCAGAGTAGTCCGAACCATTACGACCAAGTACTACAAGCTCGCCTTTCTCGTTACCTGCAGTAAACCCTGGCATTAAAATAATATGATCTTGTGGAATATGCATTTCACTAATTCGATGTGAAGATTCAGCAATATCAACAGTTGATTCTAAATAGGTACCTTCTGCAACTAACATGGCAACAGGATTAATCACCGTCACTAAATGATTTTTAGCTTTAAGAAGTTCTTGCATAATGGCAATGGAGAGCTTTTCACCTCGGCAAATAATTGATGCATTAATACTGTCTGGACATTGACCAAGTAAACCAATACCTTCAAGCAATTGCTTAATAGTGTTTAATTCATCAAGTGCAAAACGCTTCATTTCATCATAAGCAAAATTAGGTTGTGCTTTTGCAATACCATCCAATAATTCAGCAAAAATTTTCTCTGCATCATAGATATTACTTTGTATATCTTGTTTTGCGACCGTTTTTTCCACCATTGCAACTAAATGATTGGTAATTTTAGCAGGTGCAGATAAAACAGTAGCAGTTTGCTCTTGCTTCGCATTATTTTCAATAATCTCTGCAACGCGAAAAAAACGTTCAGCGTTAGCAACAGATGTTCCTCCAAATTTTAAAACTTTCATATCACACCCTACTTATTATTCTAATTAATGCCCATTATTATTTAATATATTGTTTTAGTACTTATTTATAGATATTAAAAATTTTGTAGTGTTATCACGCTATTTCCATCTTTAATTCTTCACTTTTTACTTTGCTTATGTTAGCAACTTTACTTTCATACAAAATAAAAACCCGCCTTTAAGGGGCGGGTTTTTGAATATTTTTTGGAAAAATTAACCCGCCCTAGATCGCGTAATAGTACCTAAGGTATTAATAATGCCTGTCATATTGGTTGAAATTATCATAATTTTCCTAAAAATATTAAATTAATCTCTAAAAAAAAACAGCCCGACATTTTCATGTCAGGCTGTTACTTTAAAAAACTTTTTTGCTGTTTTCATACTCATTAACAACTTTATTCAACGCGTGATATATGCTCTGAGCATCTTGTTTCTTTAATGCTTCATCTAAAATATTGAGATACGATAACATTAATTTTTGATTATCTTCAGCAAATTGAGGAGATACTTCCTGATCCTCGTATAACATAACATATGTGCGAGCAAATCCAAAAATCAAAAAATAAACCGAAGCATTTCTTGGATCTTCTTGAATTAGAGTTCTCATTGCCTTTCTTAGTTTTACATAACTATCTGTACCAGGCAAACTTGTCGCAAATGTTTTCGTTACTTCAGAAAATGTCATTGCCATAAACCTCAATCAAAATCACAAGACAAAAGAATAACAACCCATTAACAGAAGTGCAAGTCTATTTTGTTTTACAAACCTATTTTTTTAATCCTCAATAAAAAACACTAGAAATATTCAAAACCAATGGATACATTATTAGTTATTTTTTTTACAAACAGACAACCCTGCCGAGGCCTGTGCAACAGGCATTATTTCAATTGAGTTAACATTAAAATGAGTTGGCGTGTTAATCAACCAAGAAACCGTATTAGCAATATCTTTTGGAGTAATAAATTCAACACCTTGATAAACCGCAGCTGCTTTCTGCTCATCACCATGAAATCGTACATTCGAAAACTCTGTACCGCCACACAATCCAGGTTCAATATTGGTAACTCTAATATTTTTACCTAATAAATCTGTACGCAAATTAGCACTGAACTGCTTAACAAAGGCCTTAGATGCACCATAAACATTTCCACCTTTATAGGCATAAGTACCCGCAACAGATCCTAGATTAATAATATAACCAAAATTACGCTCAACCATTTCTGGTAAAATTTGGCGAGTTAAATTCACTAATCCAATAATGTTAGTTTCAATCATTGTTTCCCAATCACGACAATCTGCTTCATAAGCAGGTTCTAAACCTAATGCCAAACCTGCATTATTAATCAAAATATCAATTGGTTGAAATTCTTTAGGCAATTGTAACAAAATAGATTCTACTGCATCTTTCTGGGTTATATCTAATGGTAATGGTAAAAAATTAACGCCTAACTCATCTGCAAGTTTTTGTAGTTTATCCGCACGTCTAGCTACGCCTACAACTTTATAACCATCAGCAATTAACTTACGACAAATGGCTTGTCCAAATCCAGAGGATGCCCCAGTAACTAAAGCGATATTCATATTAGCTCTCCTTATAGGCTAAATCACAATTTAAGTACATTTCGATAACCAGCAACAAGCATAAATAAATAACAGTAAATAGACTAAAACACACACTTATTTTTCTTAAAATCCAAAATAGTTATACGATAACTATAAAAAACCCGCTAATTAAGCGGGTTGGTATTTAAAACTTCATTTAGCTGGCTCTTCGGCTGGTTCTTCATCCTTTAATGGAACGATCAAAGTATCAATATGAGTATTATTAATAAGTTGACGAGCAGAAGACATTAATTTACTCCAAAAATCTTGGTGGTGACCACACACTACAAGATCAGCACCATATTCGTGAATAGCTTCAATTAATACTTGACCGAATTCACCATTACCAGAAAGAGTATGAGCAATAGGGTAACCAGCATCATCGGCGAGTTTATTTAAAGCAATATGAGCATCTTCGGCAATACGATCTTTCATATCATTCATATTAATATCAACTAAACCCGTGTAAAGGTCTGAATAATTAATACCGACGTGAATCAACGATATTTGAGCATTATATGGCCTAGCCATAGACACGGCTTTTTCCACAAGAACTTCACTTTCAGGTGATAAATCAACTGCGACTAATATATGTTTATAAGCCATAATACTTTACTCCTTCCTATTGTTAATGCCCTAAAAAATTGAAAACCAATACACTAGTTTTACTACTAAATTAATTTTTGAGCAAGCCAAAAAAGTGACCCAGATAACAAAATAGAAATCGGAAGTGTTAAAATCCATGTTAAGGCAATATTTTTAATAGTTTTACTTTGTACACCACCTCCATCAACAATCATCGTTCCCGCAACAGATGAAGAAAGAACTTGAGTTGTAGATACTGGCATACCGGTGTAACTTGCAATTCCAATTGATAAAGCTGTTGTGATTTGTGCCGATACGCCTTGTGCGTAAGTCATGCCTTTTTTACCAATTTTTTCACCGATAGTAATAGCCACACGACGCCAACCAATCATAGTCCCTACAGCTAATGCCGAGGCAACCGCAACAATAATCCAAATTGGGGCATACTCTACTGTTTTAAGTAAATCATTTTTTAAAGATTTAAGATATTGTTTGTCTTCTGATGATACATTCGGTTGTTTGGCAACATGAGATACCGTATCAGATAGACATAACAATATACGTCTAGTTTGTGATCGTTGTTCAACAGTCAGTGAGTCGTAATCATTTATTTTATTAAATAAATGATTAGCAATCCCTAATGTGACAAATGAACGTGAATAATCACAATGATATTTATTCAAATCACCTTCTGGAATATTGGTGTCTAACGCAGGTTGAGTACCAATTATCGTATTTAAATCATCGTTATGAGTAACAAAGTACTCTTGAATATTGTGAATCGCATTGCGCGTATTTGTAATATCATAGGTAGAGGCACTCATGTTAACAATAAAGCCTGCAGGTGCAATCCCCATTAATACTAACATCAATAAGCCGATACCTTTTTGACCATCATTAGCACCATGCGAAAAACTCACACCAGCGGCTGAAATTATAAGCATAATACGAATCCAAAAAGGAGGTTTCTTTTTGCCATAGAGTTTTTCACGTTGTTCTGGCGTCATGAAAATACGTTCTCGTTTTTTACTGCTTTTTTTACTCTGACTTTTACGTGTCCAATATTTCCGCAGAGAAAAAATCATCAAGCCCGCAACCACAAGACCAACAATAGGAGAAACAATTAATGATAAAAAGATATGAATCATCTTAGGAATATTAAGCGCTTCTATTATTGATGTATCCATAATAAATGCGTTAGTAAGTGCCACACCGATAATTGAACCAATCAGGGTATGTGAACTTGATGCTGGAATACCAAGATACCATGTTCCAAGATTCCAAATGATAGCCGCAAATAAAATAGAAAAGACCATAGCAAGCCCATGTGATGAACCTACATTAAGTAATAAATCAGTAGGTAGCAGGTGAACGATAGCATAAGCCACACTAAGACCACCAAGCAAAACGCCAAAAAAGTTAAACATACCAGCCATAAAAACAGCAAGTTGTTCCTTTAATGCTCTTGTATAAATTACTGTTGCAACAGCATTAGCTGTGTCATGAAATCCATTAATTGCTTCATAAAAGAGAACAAAAAACAGCGCCAAAACCAATAGCATAATGGTCGAAAATTCTAATTCAGCAAATAGATGTAACATAACATATCTCTCTGTCGTTAATAGCGTGCCTATTATCCTTGAGAATAGAGCAATGAGCAAAACAAATTTTACATTTTTCGTTTTGCATAACGCGCTGCTAACACAGCACAAATCATTAATTGCACTTGATGAAAAATCATTAATGGTAAAATAATAACTCCCATTATTGATACAGGGAAGATAACACTGGCCATAGGGATGCCACTTGCTAAGCTTTTTTTCGAACCACAAAACACAATAGTAATTTCATCTTCTTTACTAAAGCCAAATAATCTCGAACCATAAGTTGTTATCAATAAAACAATAGTTAATAACATAATAGAGTACAAAACAATTTCTAGAAGCGATAACAAACTAATTTGAGACCAAATGCCGTTTGCAACGGCATCACTAAAAGCAACATATACAACTAATAGAATCGAAAGTCGATCGGTTTTAGAAATGACACTTTTATATTTATCAACCCATTTACCAATAAAACGCCTAGATAAATGACCAAGCACAAATGGTAACATTAGCTTTAGCATAATAGATGTAATAGCGTCTAACATATTCGTAGCACCAGAAGATTGAGTATTCATTAATAAACCAACTAAAACAGGAGAAATAAACACACCTAATAATGTTGATGCTGAGGCACTACAAATTGCAGCAGCCACATTGCCTTTGGCAATTGAAGTAAACGCTATCGCAGATTGAACTGTTGCAGGTAAAACACATAGATATACAAATCCTAAATAAAGTTCTTGAGATAAAAAAGAGGGTACAAGAAATTTCATCATCAAGCCTAATATAGGAAAAATCACAAATGTCGTTGCAAAAATTAACAAATGTAATCGCCAATTTTTAATACCTAAAATAATGGATTGTAAGGACAGCTTAGCGCCATGCATAAAAAATAGAAGACCAATGGCAAAAGTAGTAAGGTGTTCAAAAATGATTTTAGCTTGTCCTTCACAAGGAAACAAACTGGCTGTAACCACAACACAAATAAGTACCAACAAAAATGGATCAATTTTAAAACGTTGCAGTATATTCATGGTTTTCGCGTCTTGAATTAAAAAAATCGCCACAAAAGTGGCGATATATTTAGATGTAAAAATTTATTCCAAAAAGCTACGAAGCACATCGGAACGACTTGGGTGACGTAATTTCCGTAATGCTTTAGCTTCGATTTGACGAATACGTTCACGGGTTACATCAAATTGTTTACCGACTTCTTCTAGCGTATGATCCGTATTCATATCAATACCAAATCGCATACGCAACACTTTCGCTTCTCTTGGTGTTAATCCAGATAAAATGTCACGCGTTGCACTACGTAAACTTTCAGAAGTTGCCGCATCTAACGGTTGTTCGAGAGCAGTATCTTCAATAAAGTCACCTAAATGCGAATCCTCATCATCGCCAACAGGTGTTTCCATTGAAATAGGCTCTTTAGCAATCTTAAGTACCTTACGAATTTTATCTTCTGGCATTTGCATACGTTCAGACAATTCTTCAGGAGTTGGTTCACGGCCAATTTCTTGTAACATTTGACGCGAAATACGATTTAACTTATTAATTGTTTCAATCATATGCACAGGAATTCGAATTGTTCTCGCTTGGTCAGCAATAGAACGGGTAATGGCTTGCCTAATCCACCAAGTTGCATAGGTTGAAAATTTATAGCCACGGCGATATTCAAATTTATCAACCGCTTTCATTAAACCAATATTACCTTCTTGAATAAGATCTAAAAATTGTAATCCGCGGTTGGTATATTTTTTCGCAATAGAGATAACTAATCGTAAATTAGCCTCAACCATTTCTTTCTTAGCACGGCGAGCTTTAGCTTCACCAATAGACATACGTCGATTAATATCTTTGATTTGCTCAATAGATAGATTGGTTTCGGTTTCTATTTGTTGTAACAAATTTACTTGAGCAGCAACTTGCTCATCAAAATCTTTTAAATTAGCCGCAAATGCATTTTTAGAATTTAATGCTTTCTTATACCAATCCATGTTATTTTCGTTGCCAGTAAAATAAGTCATAAATTGTTTTTTCGGCATTTTACATCGCTCAACACAGATTTTCATAATTGCACGTTCATGAGTTCTCACGCGCTCCATCATGCTTCTCATGTTATTGACAAGAATATCAAACTGCTTAGCAACTAAACGGAATTGTTTGAAGATTTCAGATAAATTCTCGATCTCTTTTTGTGCTTTTTTATGAGCTCGTCCATATTTTTTAATAGCAGCGGAAGTTTTATCATGTTGCTCTTTTAATTCAGCAAATTTAGCTTTTGCAACTTCAGGATCGATAGAAACGTCATCATCAGTTGAAGCATCGCTTTCTTCATCCTCGTTTTCATCATCGCTATCATCAATTTCGATTTCGGCTTCACTAACCACTAAATCTTCAGGCAGTTCATCAGCAGTTTCTTCAGCATTTGGATCAACAAAACCTGTAATCAAATCAGATAAACGAACTTGTCCACTTTCGATTAAATTATATTGCTCTAAAAGATAAGTAATGGCTTCCGGATATTCTGATACTGAAGTTTGAACCTGATTAATGCCATCTTCAATACGTTTAGCGATATCAATTTCGCCTTCACGTGTTAACAGTTCAACCGCTCCCATTTCACGCATATACATACGAACTGGATCGGTTGTTCTACCAATTTCTGACTCAACATTAGATAATACTAATGCTGTTGCTGCTTCAACGGCTTCTTCATCGGGGACATTATCTGAAAGTAATAACTCATCAGTATCTGGGGCTTCTTCAAGAACTTGAATCCCCATATCATTAATCATTTGGATAATATCTTCAATCTGATCTGAATCAATAATCTCTTCAGGCAAGTGATCGTTGACATCTGCATAGGTCAGGTATCCTAGCTCCTTACCTCGGATGATCAGGAGTTTTAACTGTGACTGAGAATTTTGCTCCATAAAAGGTATCCACTTTAGTTATTTGGTCATCTATATTATATATGTAAAGTACTAGTTGGGTTCTACATATACCCTATATATTTAGTCTTTTTTTGATAAAACAAGTATTAAGGTCGCCAATTCTTTTTTCTCTGCAGTGCTTAAACCAGAGACTCTCTCTTTTGCGATCAGTTCATCTTGCCTTTGGGCGAGTATATTATCATATAACTCTTTTAAAGTATGTGAAAAAATTGAGTCTATTTCATCATCTTGATAATGGCAATCCCATGTAGACAAGCGACTTAACTGCTTATAAAAAGGCCTATCTATACACTCTGTTAATATTTGTGCTGTCGTTATATTAGGGTAACGTTGACATAATTCAAGTAATTCAATAAAAATATCAATACCTGCCATTTTAACCTGACGAATCACATTGATATCAGAAACCTGCGTAGCAAGATTAGGATATTGAAGTAATAAACCGATTAAAACTCGCATCGTAGTTAATTTGATGCGTGATGCAGGAACGTTTTCATTTACTCTTTCATCGCCTTTAGAACGAATCGTACTCAATAATTGCTCTAGTTGAGAAACATCAAGTAAACCTAAATAATTGCCAAGTTGTTGTAATAAATTTAATCTAAATGCCTTTGCTTTAATTTGATCAAACAACGGTAAAGCTAATGAGCTCAATTTAGCTTTTCCTTCAGGTGTTTTTAAATCAACTTGTTTCAAAAGCTCATCAAATAAAAATTTTGATAAATTTGAAGCTTCACTTAAATAATTTTCAAAACCGTCTTTACCAATTTTACGAACAAGACTATCTGGATCTTCATCTTGCGGTAAAAAAGCAAAAGCAATTTTTTTGCCATCAATCAAGCAAGGCAAGAGAACATTAAGTGCTCGCCAAGCTGCACTTCTTCCAGCGTTATCACCGTCATAACAAAATATTACAGAATCTGTTGCCCTAAATAATAATTTAATATGTTCTTCTGATGTTGCCGTGCCTAACGCGGCAACAGCATAATCAATACCATATTGAGCTAAAGAAACAACATCCATATACCCTTCAACCACTACAAGTTGCTGAGGATTACGATTAATCTCTTGTGCCTCATAAAGGCCATACAACTGATATCCTTTATGAAAAATCGGTGTTTCGGGTGAATTTATATATTTAGCTGAATCATTAACAATGGTTCGCCCACCAAATGCAATCACATTACCTTGTCTATCGCGGATAGGAAACATAATCCGCCCGCGAAAACGATCATATCGATTACCGCTATCGTTGATCACTAACATGCCAGCTCGCTCATAAAGCACTGTTTCAGAATGACTTTTAACCACATTTTGTGATGTTAGCCGCCATTCATTAGGAGCAAAACCGATTTTATACCTGGCTATAATTTCAGCATTCAATCCTCGTTGTTCAAGGTATTTACGGGCTTCTGTCGATGTTGGTAATGTTAATTGTTGTTGATAAAAATTGGTGATTTTAGCCATTAATGCATATAGATCACGACGAACATTTCGAGATTCAATTTGTTTAGATTGATCGATTTGATTATTATCGCTGTCTATATAAGGAACTCGAATCCCCTGCATACTAGCTAATTCTTCAATTGCTTCAGGAAAAGACAAATGCTCATATTGCATTAAAAAATTCACTACTGAGCCAGATACTCCGCAGCCAAAGCAATAATAAATTTGTTTTTTTTCACTTAGCGAAAAAGAAGCGGTTTTTTCATCATGAAAAGGACAACAACCAAAGTAATTATTTCCCTTTTTTTTCATTTTTACGCGTTTGCCGATCACATCAAGAATATTTGTGCGAGCAATCAAATCTAAAGTAAAATCGCGAGGAATATGACCTTTCATTATGAATTTTAACCAATTTTGGCGTTATAAAAAGAAAACAAGCCGTATCAAAAATACGGCTTGTTAGAATTCTTTATATTAAAAATATAGCAAATTGATTTTAATATCAATTCAAGTTTTCAGTATAAATAATCTTAAAATATTAATATAGACGAGTGCGACGAGCGTTTTCTCTTTCTAATTTTTTAGCATGGCGTTTAACAGCGGCCGCTTTTGCGCGTTTACGAACAGTTGTTGGTTTTTCGTAAAATTCACGATTACGAACTTCAGCTAAAACTCCTGCTTTTTCACAAGAACGTTTAAAACGACGTAACGCTACATCGAAAGGTTCATTTTCACGTACTTTAATTACTGGCATGTGCCTCTCACCTCAAATTTGTTTAATATCACAAGGGATTAAAATTAGTGCGCAATTTTACCTCTAATTAATATATTTTGTAAAGTAAAAAATAGAATTACTGTAAGAGAGAAAATTAATTTGCTAATCAACATATAGCATCAGATAATAAATCAAATCTATTAAGAATAAACAGGAGTTTTTCATGCCTTCATTAATTACTGGCCTATACCCAAATCGTCGCTTACGCCGTAATCGTGCCCATGATTTTAGTCGACGAATGGTTGCAGAGCATAACTTGACAGTCAATGACTTAATTTATCCAGTTTTTATTGTTGAAGGTAATAATATTACACAGCCGATTACCTCAATGCCAAACATTAACCGAATGAGTATTGATGTATTATTAAAAGAAGCAGAACAAATCGCAAAATTAGGAATTCCTGTTCTTTCCTTATTTCCAGCTATTGAATCGGAAAAAAAATCATTACTTGCACAAGAGTCATATAATAAAAATGGCTTAGTACCAAAAGCTATTCAAGCATTAAAAAAAGAATTTCCTGAGCTTGGCATACTTACAGATGTCGCACTTGACCCTTATACAACTCATGGGCAAGACGGTATTATTGACGAGCAAGGGTATGTACAAAATGATATTTCTGTTGAAACACTGGTGAAGCAAGCTTTAATGCAAGCAGAAGCTGGAGTGGATATTATTGCGCCAAGCGATATGATGGATGGACGCATTGGAGCAATACGTCATGAACTAGAAAAACACGGTTTTGTTAACACCCAAATTATGGCTTATTCAGCCAAATATGCCTCTTGTTTTTACGGTCCTTTTCGTGATGCTGTCGGCTCTGCCAAAAATATTAAAGGTGGAAATAAAAAAACTTATCAGCTCGATCCCGCTAATAGCAATGAAGCATTACAAGAAATCTATCAAGATTTAAGCGAAGGTGCAGATATGGTCATGGTTAAGCCAGGCATGCCTTATCTTGATATCGTGCAAAGAGTGAAAGAAACTTTTGCTGTTCCTACTTTTGCCTATCAAGTTTCTGGCGAGTATGCCATGTTAACAGCAGCAATTCAAAATGGTTGGTTAAATGAAAAGTCAGCCATTATGGAATCTTTACTTTGCTTTAAACGCGCTGGAGCCGATGGTGTTTTAACTTATTTTGCCAAACAAGTGGCTGAATGGTTACATCAACAATAACAAAGTTTATTTAAATAATGGAAAAGGCGCTTTTCATTTTAATAAGATTTACCTAAATAAATAGTGTGCCTAAGACTATAAGCAAAAAATAAGTAAGGCGGCAATTAATTGCTGTATAAACGTATTTAGCATTCATACATTTACCCATTTTTATTAATTTCAAAAATTTAAAAATAGATTAATATTAAAACAGTTTTAAAAATACGTTTTCCGTAAAACGTGTAAAATAGCATCAAGAAATCTATATGTTTATAGTAAATTGTTGATAACATTTGCTAGGATAAGTAATAAGAGAATAAAAATGATTTATGAACTTGTACCAAACGAATTACATGACGAATTAAAAGCATTTCATCATGTCCTAGAAAAAATAATATCACAACATGTAGACGTTTGTCCGTTTTGCAAAAATACAAAGTTTTATTCAATCCGTTCACAACCGACTAAAACATACCGCTGTAAAGACTGTCATAAATATTTTACCGTTTCAACCAATACTCCTTTCAATCGCCTTGCACCATTTAATTGGTTAGAAGTTATTTTCACTAGTCGTATAAAAAATATTAGTTATCCCAATATTGCTAAAAGTCTTGAAATTTCAATCGAAAAAGTAATGCGTCGAGAGCGTGCAATAATTAATTATCTTCAGATCCACTACCCTTCATTACAGAAGTGGTATACTCATCAAAAGCAAACTACATTAATTCCAACTTTAGCGGAACAATATAAAACCATAAAAGAAAAAGTAACCACTTTATTAAATGAGCAAAATCCAATTTGCATACATTGTGGTTCCAATGAAACAACCAAAGTCGGATCTCGAACTTGCTATCGCTGTAAACGCTGCCGACATAGTTTTAACACTTTAAGCAATACTCGTTTGAACCGCATGCCAAAACCTGAATTATGGTTACAATTTATTGAACTTCTGGTTTCTGGTGCTAATAACGTACAAATAGAAAAAACGCTCAATTTTCACAATGATACTATTCGTAAATGGCGTTACATTTGGTGCAAAATGATGAAAGATTGGCATTGTGAAGCACTTGCCATTTGGTGTGGGCATGAATAATTACTTAGTTTAACGTTTTATTATTAATATTTTCAAACAATAGGATAAATAGGGATCAGCTTTATGAAAAAGAACAGTCTATTTTTATACATATGCGTTATTAGCAGTACATTATTAATTAGCGGTTGTGACGATCAAAAAAAACCGGATGAAAAAATATCAGAAAAATCATCTCAGCAGTTACCAACAACTGTCATTAATAGTTATCTTTTTCATACTGAACCCGAGCTACTACCAAATAGAAAATTAATTAAACAACAAAAAATAACGGGAACCTCATCAAATAAAATCATTAACTACAACGCACAAGGTTATGTTGCTGATTATGATTTAGACGGACTGTATGGCGAAGTGAATTATGATGCGGCTAAATACATTTATGGTAATAACAGAGAGCAATATGATATTATTTTTGATGCACAAAAAAATATCCTTGGAATGAAAAACAATGACGGTGATATTGTCGAAAATTCTGAGTTTGATGAACAAGGCCATTTAGTTGAAACAACTTTGTCCCATTTTGCAGAAAATAACGTCATTTTTAACAACAAAATTATTTATGAAAATGACCATGTAGAACTTATTTTATATAATGCATATGTTCCAGTCGATGAGAAAACAAAATTCCCAATTTTAGCGCAAGAAAAAGAGATCATTTATAACGAAAACAACCAAATAGAAAAAACCATTCTCAAAACATACAAATTAACATCAAATGGTGAGATCATCATTAATAATAAAAATGAACAAGAAGTCGAATTAACCGAAACCTGTACTTACACTAACTACAATGAAAATCAAGATTGGACCAAGGCTGTTTGTGTCAAAACAGGGGTTGAATCCGAAACGGTTGAGCTAACTCGTACGATTGAATATCAATAGACCTACGCCTATTGATACTTAAGTGAATATGGTTAATTTTCACCGAATTCATCATATTCACGACATAGAACAATCGTATCTTCAATTAAACGTCTTGCAATGGTGCCATACTCTGGAATTTTAGGTAACTGTGTATAATGGTACCAGTTTGCTTCAATAAGCTCGTTTTTATCTACCACTATGTCACCACTATCATAATCAGCTAAATAAGCCATCATAAGCGAATTTGGAAAAGGCCAAGGTTGTGAGCCAACATAGCGAATATTTTTAATTTTAATCTTCGACTCTTCAAAGACTTCGCGCTCCACTGCCGTTTCCATGGTTTCACCAATTTCAGTAAAACCAGCCAAAACAGTATATAAGTTATCTTGATTATGCCTAACGTGCTTAGCTAACAAAATTCTATTATTATGACGAATTGCCACAATAATCGATGGCGAAATTTGTGGATAATAACGCTCTTTACAATGGTCACACATACAGCACCATTCCGTGTTACTGAGATACATTTCATGCCCACAATATCCACAATATTTATGTGAGCGGTAAAACTCGGCGAGTTGCACAGCCCGACCAGCCATATTAAATAATGAGGGATCCGTGCTATTAAGTAATGGACGAATTGAACTCATCGCATTTTTTATTTCATGACAAATCAGCCAAGCTATTTGCCCATTCCATTCGCCGATTGGCTGAGCAAGTTGGTTAGTAAAACCAAATTCTCTAGCACAACCAACAGGCACCTCGCCATTAGGCAACCATAACCGACCATTGGCACTAACAAACCAGTAGCCGGTTTCATTACCCGTTAAATTAAATTGTTGCTGTATATTCATACTATTAACATCCAAAATAAAAAAGGAGGATTTTACCCCTCCTTTTATTTATATTATTTCTTTTTCTTCTCGTGAAGTCCCTTTTTCTCAAGTTCCCAGTAGATAATACGTTGCTGAGCAATTGTGAACAAGTTACTAACGATATAATATAAAACCAATCCCGATGGGAACCACAAGAAAAATACCGTAAAGATTAATGGCATATAAGTCATCAATTTTTGTTGTAACGGATCTGTGACTGGTGTTGGTGACATCTTCTGAATTAAGAACATGGTACCGCCCATCAATAATGGCAGAATATAATATGGGTCTTGTGCTGACAAGTCATGAATCCAAAGAGCAAATGGAGCATGACGTAGTTCAACTGTATTGCCTAACATATAGAACAATGACAAGAAAATCGGCATTTGAATAATTAAAGGCAAACAGCCACCCAATGGATTCACTTTTTCTTGCTTATAAAGCGCCATTGTTTCCATGCTCATTTTTTGTCTATCATCACCATAACGCTCTTTCAAAGCCTGTAAGCGAGGTTGCAATAGCTTCATCTTAGCCATAGAACGATATTGGGCACGCGTTAATGGGAACAAAAGACCACGCACAATAAATGTAATAACAATAATTGAAAAGCCCCAATTACCAATAAAGCTATGGATAAGATTCAACAAGTAAAATAACGGTTGAGACAAGAACCACAACCAACCATAATCAACAATTAAATCAAGATGATTAGCGGTTTCTTTCAATTGGCTTTGAATTTCTGGTCCTAACCATAGTTTTGCAGTAATAGACTGATTACCACCAACTTGAATAACCGTTGGCTCACCTTTAAAGCCAATGGTTGCTTGTGAGTTTTTAGCGGTTGAGCGCGTATAAAACAAGTTATTTTGCTCCTGTGCTGGCACCCATGCCGATGCAAAATAGTGCTGCAACATCGCAACCCAACCTGTTTGAGTTTCAACGGTTAAAGCTTTATCTTTAACTTCATCAAAACTATATTTGCTATAATTAGTACTAGAACTAGAATAAGCAGTACCACGGAATGCACTTTGCCCTAACCCATTACCGCCTTCAGTTGGAATATCATCTGGTAATTTAACGGTTTGTTTTAATTGACCATACATTGACACTTCAACTGGCGCACCACTTTGGTTATTAATATCATATTGAACATCAACAGCATAATTACCACGATGCAATACATAATATTTAGTATAAGTAACGCCGTTAACTTGATAAGTTAATGGTACTCGCAATTCATCTTGCCCATCAGATAAAACATATTCGGTTTGCGCGGTTTGATAGACAGGGCGTTTTGAGCCTTGAGTCGCATTATCAGGACCATCTTTACCAGTTAAACCGCTTTCAGCAATATAAACAAAATCAGGGCGTGATGTTAATAATTGAAAAGGTGTACCTGAGTGAAGTGTTTGCTCATATTTTAGCAATTGAGCAGCTTGCACATCACCACCATAGGTATTAATAGTGAGTGACAATACGTCAGATTTAACGGTAATTGTTTTACCTTGTGCTGAACCATCGGTTGAATCATCTTCACTGACTGATTGTGTCAACTGATTAGCGACGGGGGGTTTTGGCGCATGGTCTTCTTCCCACGCTTTCCAAATAAAAAAAGATAAAAAAAGTAAAACAATGACTAAAATATTACGTTGCGATCCCATTAGTGTTTTTCTCTATTGGTTTTAGTTTTGGGAGGAACAAAATCTTCTCCTCCTTCATGTAAAGGGTGACATTTTAATACACGTTTAGCTGTTAGCCAACCACCTTTTATTAACCCAAAGCGTCTTAGTGCAATTATTGCGTATTGCGAACATGTCGGCGTAAAGCGGCATTTAGGACCCAGTAAAGGACTAATAACACGCTGATATACACGAATCAAAAACACAAAAACATTAACTATCATATCCTTACATGCACAAACATGCAATTTGATAATCAATATAAATTTATTTAACCCTTTTGCTTGGCTATGATCCGTTGGCATAATTGATTAAGTGTCTCAACGATTTGTTGGTTATCTAAGTCTACAACAGGCTGTTTAGCCATCAGAATAAAATCGATATTAGGAAGCTGATGTTGATGATGACGAAAATACTCTTTAGCCAGTCGTTTAATACGATTACGCTCATGAGCTCGTTTCACCTGCTTTTTAGCTATAGCAAACCCTAATCTAGGATGATCTAAGGTATTTCTTCGTGTAACTAAGGTAAGAAAGGGGGAGCCAACTCGAATAGACTCTTGAAAGACATGATTAAAATCAAAGGGAGTTAACAAGCGCAACTCCCGAGGAAAAGTGAGCTTAATCACCCAACTTTAAATCAGCTAGCAACAGTTAAACGAACACGGCCTTTAGCACGACGGCGAGCAAGAACTTGACGACCGTTTTTAGTTGCCATACGAGCACGGAAACCGTGAGTTCTATTGCGTTTTAATACTGATGGTTGAAATGTGCGTTTCATGACGATTTATATCCAAATCTAATTTATCAACAAGTTGCAGAGTAAAACTCCACAGCATTAATTAAAGAGGTCGGAATTATAGTGCCTATTTTATTTCTCGTCAATGAGATTTTAACAGATAAATACGAATAAATTCGATTAGCACTTTATTGTGACACGACAAAACCAAATAAAATAAAAACAATATAAAACAAATTGTTACAAAAACAAACTCAATTCACTTTTCAGTAAAAACAAGTACACGCTTACTTTTTTCGCCACCGATTTCGCGTGCCAACTTAGGCACTAAATAGCCAGATACTTGCTCGGCAAGTTGTTTCATAATAACTTTGGCAGACTCATCATCCACAAAAAAATGAGCTGCACCTTGTACTTTATCTAACAAATGAATGTAATAAGGTAAAATACCTACATCAAAAAGCCGATCACTTAACATCGCCAACACATCGGCATTATCATTAACGTTTTTCAACAAAACACTCTGATTAAGCATCGTCACACCGTGTTGTTTCAATAACGAAACAGCCTGAGCAACATCATCATCAATCTCGTTTGGGTGATTAATGTGAGTAATCACTACACATTGCAACCGACTTTTAGCAAATAACTGACATAACGCAGGCGTAATACGCGACGGAATTACCACCGCTAAACGGGTATGAATCCGTAACCGCTTAACGTGAGGGATTTTTTCTAATTCGTCGATCAAAAAAGCCATTTCATGATCTTTAGCCATTAACGGATCCCCTCCTGACAGAATAATCTCGTCAAGTTCAGGATGATTAGCAATATACTCAAGCGCCACAGCAAGATTCTGTTTACTGCCTTGATTATCATGATAAGGAAAATGCCGCCTAAAACAGTAACGGCAATTAATCGCACAGGCTGTCTTCGTAATTAATAACGCACGGTTATGGTATTTATGCAACAATCCTGGAATGACATTATCCTGCTCTTGCAAGGGATCGTGGCTATAGCCATCCACGTTTAACATCTCGTCATCATGGCAAAGCACTTGTAACAAAAGTGGATCTGATTTATCGCCCTTTTTCATCCGGCGAATAAACGCCATCGGCACTCGAAGAGGAAACTGCTTTCTTGCCTGCTGCATCAGGCTCGAAACCGTATCCGCATCCAACTCTAAATAAGAATATAGAATATTGATATCGGTCACAACATTGGCAAGATCAACAATCCATTTATCTTTATTATTTTGTGGTTCAATTTTTTGCTGTATAATGTGGTTCATTTTTTTGTAATTCAGAATTTTAGTTGGAGCTTTTATGGCATCTTATAGTACTAATGAGTTTAAAGCTGGTCTTAAAATAATGCAAGATGGCGAGCCGTGTGTCATTGTTGAAAATGAATTTTATAAACCGGGTAAAGGGCAATCTATTAACCGCGTAAAAATTAAAAAATTACTTTCAGGCAAAACAGTCGACAAAACGTTCAAATCTGGCGAATCAGTTGAAGCGGCTGACGTTATTGACATGAATTTAACGTACCTTTATACCGATGGCGAGTTTTGGCACTTTATGAATAACGACACATTTGAACAACTATCGGCTGATGCCAAAGCAGTTGGCGACAATGCAAAATGGTTAGTTGATCAAGCAGAATGTATTTTAACATTATGGAATGGCCAACCGATTGCAGTTACACCACCGAATTTTGTTGAACTTGAAGTGATCGAAACCGATCCAGGTTTAAAAGGTGACACAGCCGGAACTGGCGGCAAACCAGCGACATTATCAACTGGCGCGGTAGTTCGTGTACCTTTATTTGTACAAATTGGTGAAGTGCTTAAAGTGGATACTCGTTCAGGTGAATACGTATCACGCGTTAAATAAATAGCGCACAGCGCAAGTTAATATCTATCAAAAAAAGAGAGGTTTTTGGCCTCTCTTTTTTTGGCTACTTTTAGCAGTCCAAATACAGCAACTTCATCGGCTTAATGCCCTCCCTACAGATTTAGGGGCTACTTGCCTTAATAGTTTTCCCATTATTTTCGTCATATAAAAGTCCCCCTCATCGCAAGGATTAGTAATGGCTAGGGTAAACACAAACTGAACTGCCCCCCAAAAGTTGGATTGTTTAAATCTACTTTTGGGAACAAAATTATGGCAAAAAAATATACATTCGATTTTAAAA
>NZ_WTFC01000031.1:0-31597 GCF_009795795.1 Gilliamella sp. Pas-s95
AACAAATTTGAACATCTGAGCACAGCGAAGATGGCCTCGTAGAGGCGAGTATCAGGATGATACGAGTAGTGCCGTAGGCCACATTCTGCAGCCAAAGCGTGGGATTGCAAAGGGAATTCGCTCTAATTCCCTTTGCTCGGACGTGATCACAATCGCTATTTTGTTCACCCAAGTTCAAAACGTCCGAAACCACCGCACCCAATTTATTCTATTCACCAACCCAAAAAGGCTTGATTTTCCGCCTAAAAATCCGTCAGAAAAGGTATTGATTTTATTGAAGTTTTTATTTGGTGTTTTTTAGCAAAAACTGCCTTATAAAAACACAATAACCCATCCCAAAAACGATGGTTATGTTGTTTGTCCTATTCCGGCGTCAGAATGTGCCGACAACAGAGTGAGGTTAGCACGCCAAACAGGGATGTTTGGCGAGGCTATTCTCCGTCTGGAACGGATAATAGCCGGTGCGTTAAGACCGAGCGACGGCGGAGGGCAGCCGTAGGCCACATTCTGTAGCCAAAGCGTGGGATTGCAAAGGGAATTCGCTTTAATTCCCTTTGCTCGGACGTGGTCACTGTGGCTATTTTATTCACCAAAGGTCAAAACGTCCGAAACCACTGCACCTAATTTATTCTATTCACCAAAACAAAAAGGCTTGATTTTCCGCTAAAAATCGGTCAGAAAAGGTATTGATTTTATTAAAGTTTTTTATTTAGCTGTTTTTTAACAAAAAAACAACGATTACAAAGTATACTTCCCCAATCTCCCTCAATATAGTATCCTATTAGCTATTATCCCATTCAAAGTTCATATACCGTGCACGGATTCATTTTGACTTTACGCAAAGTCTTTTATAGTAGCAACCTTCTTTTTAGTCTTCGAATGTTAATTAGTTTGACTGGATCGACTTTGGTTCCTTGGTATTTGGGGCAAACATCGCTTGTGATTCCCCTTACACTTGGGGTGGTTGCGGCAGGATTGACCGAGATTGATACGCGTTTATTAAGCCGTTGTATTAATTTGCTCTTTACGTTGTTCTGTTTTGCTATTGCGACTTTTTCGGTCGAGCTGTTATTTGATGTTCCGGTGTTATTTATTGTCGGTTTGGTGTCTTCGACTTTTATTTTTATTATGCTTGGGTCGCTTGGTCAGCGTTATGGGGTGATTGCTTTTGGGTCGCTTTTGATTGCAGCTTATACCATGCTTGGACATAACCTATATACCGACAATTATACGTTGCCTTGTTTTTTGTTACTTGGCGCGCTTTGGTATAATGTTGTTTCGTTAATTGAGTCGATCATTCAACCTATTCGTACAACCCAGCAGTCGCTGTCACTGTGTTTTATTTATTTGGCGCAATATCTTGATGCTAAAGCGGCAATGTTCGATCCCGATGAGACCAACGATTTTGTAAAGCAGACATTGCAGTTGACCGATAGTAATAATCAGCTTGTGAGCGCATTTAATCACACCAAGCGTTCGCTATTTAATCGGTTAAAAAGCTATCGTGGGCAGGCTTATATTAGGAAGATGCTGAGCTACTATTTTGTGGCACAAGATATCCACGAGCGCGCAAGTTCGGCACATGGGAATTATCAAGCATTGAGTCTGCATTTTAAGCATAGTGATATCTTGTTTCGATTTGCGCGTATTTTAAATTTACAGGCGAAGGCATGTGCTCAGTTGGCAATGGCGATTAAGTTAAATCAGACTTATCAGCATGATTCGTTGTTTTCACGTTATTTTTTGTATCTTGAAGAGGCAATTAATCAGTATCACGCAAGCAATAAAGCCGATATGATGATGGTGAAGGCGCTAAGAAGTTTGCATCAAAATTTGCTATCTATCGATCTGTTACTTGCCAATATTGATACCGAGCAACATTTATCAAAAGAGCAAGAAGATAATCAGTTAATTGACGAGGAGTTAACCCGTTTTCATGATATTTTTATCAAAATCAAAGGGAATTTGACGGTTAAATCGGCTCTGTTTCGCCATGCAATCCGTATGTGTGTGGTATTTTTTGTGGGTTATATGGTCATTTGTTTTTCTGATTTACCACATGGATATTGGATTATTTTAACCAGCTTGTTTGTCTGCCAGCCTAACTATTCCACCACAAAACACCGCCTAAAATTGCGTGTAATGGGGACGATTTTGGGGATCATAGTAGGTATTCCATTAACGTTTTTATTTCCAAGCGTACCTGAACAGTTAGTGTTAATTATTATTACCGGTTGGCTATTTTTTCTATTTAAGAATTCGCAATATGCTTACGCGACAGCATTTATTACATTACTGGTGTTTTTTAGCTTTAGTCTGATTGGCGAAAGTAGCATTGCGGTGGCTGTTTCGCGCATTATTGCAACGTTGATTGGTTGTTTTATTGCTTGGTTTGCCGTGAGCTTTATTTGGCCTGACTGGCAGTTTAGAAATCTGCCTAAACTCGTTGATCGTGTTTGTCATGATGATAGTCACTATTTAGCGTTAATTGGACGCCAGTATTTGTCTGGCAAAACTAATGATCTACAATATCGATTAGCAAGACGAGCTACGCATGATAGTAATGCTGATTTATCGTCGTTAATTAGTTTGATGACCAAAGAGCCACATATGAATCCAGTGGTTATTGATCAGGGATTTCGTCTATTGACGCTTAATCATACTTTAATTAGTTATCTTTCAACTTTAGGCGCACATCGTGATAAATGTATCTCAAAACAGACGCTCGATCTGTTTGACGATTTGTCGGTCTATATTATTAATCTGTTAAGCGATAAAAAGATGGATGGCGAATATCAATCCATCAAAAAGTCTGTTGTCGATTATATCGATACCATTTCCGTCAATTCAGTAGATGACGATAAAGCCAATAATGATCTGTTAGTGATGCAACAATTGGCTTTGATTTTGGATATTTTGCCGGAAATTATTGAACTTGTAGCGCAATTGGAATAATGAAACATGGTTAAACATTTATGCAATGTTTAACCTCGTTTGTGGGTAAGCATTACCCACATTGTTTGTAGTCAAGTAGAAAATATAATAATTTATTATGCTTTTACCTGCTGCTTTAACCAACTTATTTCTTGCGCCCAGATATCGGGATCAATGGTTTCTAAAATAAGGGGAATTTCATCAATTCTTGGATCTTGCATAATGTATTTAAAGGCTGCTTCGCCAATATTGCCTTTGCCTAGGCTATGATGACGATCGACATGGCTGGCAAATTCGCTTTTGGCATCGTTTAAGTGCATGCCTCGCAAGTATTGAAAACCTACAATTTTTTCAAATTCGGCAAAGGTTTCTTGGCAGGCTTTTTCAGTACGCAAGTCATAGCCAGCAGCAAAGGCGTGGCAAGTGTCAATACAAACGCCAACTCGGCTTTTGTCTTCAACTTGGTCAATGATCTGGGCAAGATGTTCAAATTTATAGCCTAAGTTAGAGCCTTGCCCCGCAGTATTTTCAATAACAGCAACCACATTTTGTGTTTTATCAAGTGTGATATTAATCGATTCGGCAATACGTGCTAAACATTCATCAACCGAAATCTGTTTTAAGTCACTACCGGGGTGAAAGTTAAGTAATGTCAGTCCTAGCTGTTCGCACCGTTGCATTTCGTCTAAAAAGGCGGTACGTGATTTGTCGAGCTGTTCTCGATCTGGATGGCCTAAATTAATTAAGTAACTATCGTGCGGTAAGATCTGTTTGCTAGTAAAGCCATATCTTTCGCAACGTTTTTTGAAGCTGTCAATGATTGTGGGTTCAAGCGGTTTGGCGTGCCATTGTCGTTGATTTTTAGTAAATAACGCAAATGCGGTTGCGCCAATTTGATAGGCGTTAATTGGGGCATTGTCTACCCCACCTGCTGCACTTACATGTGCACCAATGTATTTCATGTTGTGTCCTAATAACGTTGTTGATTGATAATTAGTTGGAACCGCTATTGCGTTGTAGCTGATCACGTAAATTAGGTGGTACGCCTTTAATCACTAAGGAGTCAGTTTGCGGATCCCACTTAATGCGTTCACCTAATAAATTCGAATCGAAGCTTAACGTTAATCCCCCACCACTACCTGAGAATTTTTTAAGCTGACGCAGTGCACTGCGATCAACCGGAAACGTTTCTTCTAAATCATATTCACTGTTTTTAATAAATTCAATAAAGTTATTGTCAACACTGGCAGGTAGTTCGTTGGCTAGATTTTTCAGTTCAATTTCTTCACCTGCTTGTAATTGGGCTTGGCAGTAGTTGTAAACGTTTTCGCGCGCACTGGTTTTGTCTTGCTTGTCAAATTGCATTTCTTGGCAGTAATCATCGACCGCTTTAACCAGTGTTTTGTTTTGCGCTTTCGCATCTAATCCTTCGCTAGCACCTAAATAGTCCATAAAAAAGTCAGATACCTTGCGCCCTACTCGTCCTTTTAAGAAAGTTAAATAACGTTTTGAGTCGGCTTGGGTTTCCCATTCAGTAATGTCGATACGGGCAATAATATCGGCATGGTCAATGTCTAAATATTGTGTTTCACTGATATCTAAATCTTCATTCACTAACATACTTAAACAACTATTTAGTACTGCAATAATCAAGTATTCAACCGCCAAATAACGGTACTGACAAAATACAACCGTTCCCCCTTCCGCAAAAGGGTATTTAGCTAATTCGTTACGCAGTTGTTTGGTTGATTCTTGGCTAAAATGTAAAAAGTCTTGATTGCCAAGGCGTAGTTCTTTTAGTGATTGTTCAAATAAGCTATCGCTATTAAATAGTCCATAGGCTTTGCTTTTGTTGTTGTAGATGCGGTTGATATCTTCGATTAGATTAACAACGGCTTGTTCATTACCTAACATTGATTCGCGAAGTTGTAATTCGATTTCGGTGTCGCTTTTTCTAATTAATTTATGCAATATGATCTTTTCTATTTGTACGCTCATTGGTGAGGTTCCTATTTTATCGCAATAATCAGTAAGAGCGTTATTCTATCAAAGCGTCAAAAAAGTGCTATTAACAATTTATCACTCTGTTAAACTAGTGCTGTTAACTTGCATCAAGTCTATACTGAAATGCATGATTATCTAAAATTTTTTAACAAGATTTACAATAGAAAAGTTTAGATAATTACTATAAGCTATAATCATAAAAAATAAGTAAAAATAGTAAATCAAGTATATTATTTTGGTAATATAGCCTATACGCAGCCATGATCATATCATGGATAATTCGAATAATAATGATACTGCCTTATACTCAAACGTATAGCTACCTGAAACTTCTTTACAATATTTAGCAGCGGAAAAATAAAAGCAATGGTTCACTCTCTTGATGTTTATAATGATTTTAAAAATAAAAAAATCAGTTCATTATTTTGGCAATATGCTTTGCCAGCAGTAATTGGCACAATCGTAAATACGCTGTATAACATTATTGACGGTATATTTATTGGCCATTGGATTGGTCGTGAAGCATTGAGTGGTGCAGGCCTTATTTTGCCAGTTATGAACCTAACTGCAGGTATTGGTATGCTGGTAGGTATTGGCTCGGCGAGCCGGATTTCGATTTTTTTGGGTCGTGGCGAAAACGATAAAGCCGAAAAGGTCGCTGGCACGTCGTTTATGTTAACGGCCGTTTTAAGTGGCTTAACTTTGGCGTTATTGCTCTATTTTGTCGATCCCGTTTTACATTTTGTCGGCTCTAGTGCGACTAATCATGTATATGCTCGAGAATTTTTAGAGGTTTATTTACCGGGTAGTATTTTTATTACGTTAACGTTTAATTATAACAATATGATGCGCGCCAGTGGTTATCCATTTAAAGCAATGGTTACCATGTTTATTAGTGTAATTGCCAATATTATTTTAGCACCGATTTTTATTATTGGTTTAGGCTGGGGCATGCGTGGAGCAGCTTTTGCAACCACGTTATCCATGTTTATTAGCTTCTTATTTGTTATGCAACACTTTATCAGCAAAAACAGTAATATTAAGCTATATCGACGCAATTTCACCCTTAACTTGACCTATATTAAATCGATTATATCAATCGGTATGTCTCCATTTGCCATGCAGGTTGCAGCTTCTATAGTGGTGGTTTTTATCAACTGGCAATTAGTACATTATGCACCACTGTCTAACGTGTCAAGTGATGATGCTATTGCGGGCTATTCTAATGCCAACCGATTGATCACATTAGTAATTATGATTGTTATTGGGATTAATCAAGGTATGCAACCGATTATTGGTTATAATTACGGAGCAAAAAACTATTCGCGTGTCAAAACCACTTTTTTCTATGCCGTTAAAGTAGCAACTGTAATTACCAGTATTGGCTTTATTCTTGGATTTTTTATTCCGGATATTTTAGTTCGTGCATTTAGTGCTGACGAGGATTTAATCTCAATATCAGCCATTGCACTACGCTATACCACACTTTCTTTTGCTTTTATTGGTTTTCAAATGGTGACCACAAGCTTTTTCCAATGCATTGGTATGGCAAAAGTATCGATTTTACTCAGTCTTTCTAGACAGATCCTTATTTTATTGCCAACACTCTATATTTTGCCATTATTCTTTGGGCTTGATGGCGTTTGGGCAGCAGCACCAACGGCAGATTTGTTATCAACTTTTACAGCTTGCTTGATACTTTATTGGTATTTTAAATCACTCAAGAAAAGACATTGTTGTAATTAATACTGCCGTTTAAGTTAATCAGGGCTTAACGCCCTTTTTAATTTAGCCCAATTTTATTTACTGAAGTCGTTTTTATTTTTGTTCACAAAATTCATGCTTAATTCCATTTTCACAAGCTTTTTGAAACAATTCTTTCGCTTTTTTGGTATCTTTTTTAACACCATAGCCATTAGAATATATCACGCCAAGATTCCATTGTGCGTAAGGCTCATTTTGCTCAGCGGCTTTTTCAAACCAAATTCTAGCTAAACTATAATCTTGATCTACCGTATTACCATCAAAATACATATCGCCTAAAGCATATTGAGCGTCAACATTACCATTTTCGGCCCCTTTTTGATACCACTCTCGAGCTTTTGTTAGATCTTCTTCAACGCCTTGACCTTTTTCGTACAGAACCCCTAAATTATATTGAGCTTCGGCATTTTTATCTGCTACTTTTTGATACCATTCAAAAGCTTTGCTGTAATTTTGCTCTACTTCTTCGCCTTTATAATACAAGCTACCGATATTTAAAGCGGCCTCTACAATGCCTTGTGCCGCAGCTTTTTCGTACCATTCTATTGCTTTTTGTGCATCTTTTGGAACAGAAATACCATAAAGATATCTAATACCGAGATAGAATTGAGCTTCTGGGTTATTTTCTTCTGACGCTTTTTTATACAATTCGTCAAAACTAATATCTCGAAAATCTTGAGCATAAGATGGGCTTGAGAAACATATGAACAATAAAAATAATGCAACTAATTTTTTCACGTTATATTCCTTATTAGCAAAACTTAATGAAGTTAAAATATATATTCTAAATTATTATAAACTAAAATTACTGAACTATTTTTAGTAAAATCAAAATAAAACAAAAGTCTATTAATTTCGTTCAGTATTTCGTATTGTAGCCTTATTATGTCGAAGCCGATGAGTTTGTAATACTCGATAAGGTCACAAACATAAGACACATAAAAATCAATATAACCCCAAACCACCCAACTAATGACATTTGTTCACCAATAATTAACATCGCTAATATGGCCGCAATAACCGGCTCTAACAAGCTAATAGTAATAGCTGAACTGGCTGATATTTTAGATAAACCATAGCCATAACATAAATACCCAAGAAACATGGGAATCAATGCCATATAAATGCAAACAGTCATATTGGTTAATGAGTCAAACAATGCAGATCCTGTAAGTAGCATAACAGGTATAAGTAAGATGCCACCACAACCAAAAGTCGCGCCCATGGCCGCTTTTGTTGCGATACCTTTTAACATTAATTGCCGTGCAGACCATGAATACAAGGCATAAGTGAATCCAGCAATTAAGCCTAGCAAAATGCCAATAGTGATATGATCATATTGATTTGTAGTAGAGTTATTGTCTGAAAAGGCAAGTAAAATTATTCCCAAAATGCCACAGCTAGCTCCTATTAACCATTGTTTAGTTAGCCGAAAATCACGACTAATATATTCAATAATGGCTGAAAGAATCGGCGCAGAGCCAATAGAGACCACCGTTCCTATTGTCACACCAGACAACCGCATCGAGCTATAAAAAGCTAAAGGGTAAATCATTACCGCAATGGCACCAATAATAAGAAAACCAAAATGTTTGGTTAACAAATGACGCTCTTTGATTATTTTGGGTATCGCCAATGTGCATTGTAAAATGCCACCAATGCCCATTGCTAACGAGCCAATAAGTAAAGGAGAAAGCGAGGGAGCAAATGTAGCTGCTGTGCCCGTTGTCCCCCATAAAATAGATGCCAATATGACGGCTAAAATGCCAAGTATTCTATTCATTGAATAAATGATCACTCAATGTTTTGTACTTGCTCTCTAATTTGTTCAATAAGCACTTTGAGTTCAATCGCACTAGCTGTAACATCAGCATTAATTGATTTAGACGCAATAGTGTTAGATTCTCGATTAAATTCTTGCATCATAAAATCAAGCCTGCGCCCTACTGCTTCGTTCTTTTTCAAGATTGAATAAGTCTCTTTTACATGAGTCATTAATCGATCAAGCTCTTCGGCAACATCAATGCGCTGTGCAACCATAACAATTTCTTGTTCTAGACGGGAATTGTCAAGTTCAATATTGGCTTCTTCTAATTTACTTTTTAGCCTTTCTTTTTGCCATTCAAGAATTTGTGGCATCCATTGGCGGATTTTGTCAACTTCTACGGTAATCGCTTCTAATCGTTTGATAATAAGATCACAAAGCGCTTTACCCTCACGCTCACGTACCGCAATAAACTCATCAATTGCGGTATCAAGTAGAGCTAAAATTTCTTGCGAGATAGTATCTAAATTTTGTTCTTTTGCCGACATAACACCCGGCCAACGTAATACATCAATAGGATTAATTTGAGCTGTATCCTGTTCAGTTTGAATCCAACTTGCAGCATTAATTATCTGTTTAGCCAGTTCTTTATTTAATGAAAGTTCTTGATTTTGTGCTGAAGGATCTAATTCAAAACGCAAATTACATTCGATTTTACCACGAGTTAGGCGATTACGTAATTTTTCGCGAACGATAGGTTCAAGTGAACGAAATTGCTCGGGCAAACGAATATACGTTTCTAAGTAACGTTGGTTGACTGAGCGTAATTCCCAAGAAGCCGTTCCCCATGGTTGGTTGGCCTCTTTTCTTGCATAAGCAGTCATGCTTGAAATCATAATAACATCCTAAAATTGTAAAAAACTTGCTGGGCATTGTATCATAAATTCTGTATAATGCGCTCTTAGCTTAGGCTAAACATCGCTTAAATCTTGTTGATGTCCTCCTAAATGATTAACTCAAAACGATAATTTTTACTTAAAACTGCTGGAGAATTGCATGCGCCCGTCTGGTCGATCTGCGGAACAAGTCCGCCCAATCAAAATAACCCGTCATTATACTAAGCATGCAGAAGGTTCTGTATTAGTCGAATTTGGTGAAACCAAAGTACTTTGTAATGCCACTGTTGACGAAGGGGTTCCTCGCTTTTTAAAAGGACAAGGCCAAGGGTGGGTAACCGCTGAATATGGCATGTTACCGCGTGCAACCAATTCACGTACCCAGCGCGAAGCAGCTAAAGGCAAACAAACTGGTCGCACTATGGAAATTCAACGCCTTATTGCCCGTTCACTACGTGCCATGATTGACCTTAAATTATTAGGCGAATACACCATTACGTTAGATTGTGATGTCATTCAAGCCGATGGTGGTACTCGAACCGCATCAATTACTGGCGCTTGTGTTGCTTTAAATGATGCTATCAACCAAATGCTAGCCAATGGAAAAATCAAACAAAACCCAATTAAATCATTAGTGGCCGCAGTATCTGTTGGTATTGTTGAGGGTGAAGCGCTTTGTGATTTGGAATATATAGAAGATTCAAACGCAGAAACCGATATGAATGTTGTTATGACAGATGATGGTCGTATGATTGAAGTGCAAGGCACTGCCGAAGGCGAACCATTTAGTCATGACGAATTATTAAAACTGTTAGAATTAGCAAAAAATGGCATCGCAACAATTATTGATGCGCAAAAACAGTCCTTAAAAGATTAATTGGAGAAAATCGATGAAATCATATAAAAGTGAATTTATTGAATTTGCTTTAAATAGACAAGCATTAAAATTTGGTGAATTTACCTTAAAATCAGGACGCAAAAGCCCCTACTTTTTTAATGCAGGATTGTTTAATACCGGTAAAGATCTGGCTTTATTAGGTCGTTTTTATGCTGCAGCACTCATGGATGCCAACTTAGAATACGATGTTATTTTTGGTCCAGCTTATAAAGGTATTCCTATTGTTTCATCAACCGTTGTTGCACTTTCTGAACATCATAATATTGATGTGCCTTATTGCTTTAACCGCAAAGAAGCCAAAGATCATGGTGAAGGAGGTAATCTAGTAGGTAGTTCGATCTATCAGCAACGCGTTATGCTGGTTGATGATGTTATTACCGCTGGTACCGCAATTCGTGAATCGATGAGAATATTAGAAGATAACCAATCTAAACTCGCTGGTGTGCTCATCTGCCTAGACCGTCAAGAAAAAGGTCGTGGTGAACTATCTGCAATTCAAGAAATTAAACAAACCTATCATTGTGATGTTATTTCAATTATCACGCTTGATGATTTGATCCAATACCTTTACAAAGATCCATCACGAAAAGATCAAGTAGCACAAGTTGAGGCTTATCGGGCTGAATACGGGATAAAATAAGCTATTAGTATTTGAATATACAATGGCTAATATATAATTATTAAAAAACCTCGAATAATATCGAGGTTTATTTTTTTGTTTAGCAAAAAATAAGCTTTTTATTGAATCTCTTTACAACAAACTAAAAAATCCAAATAACTGCATTGCTATTTTCTTTATATTTCAGGCTATGATCTGTACTTAAAAAGCTTCTACAAAGATGAATATAAAAAAGTGCTATTTTGTCAAAAATGATTTTTATTTAATTTTAAATAAAAAATAGCTGTGGTATAACCGTACTGTTGTATTAACTCTCATAATTAGGAGCGAATCATGTCATACCATACAAGTAATGAAGAACACGCTATAGAGATCGTTAATATTGCTTCCTTAGAAGCATTAGTTAAAGCAAGAATGGAGGCTGGGGCGTTTGGTTATATCCGTGGTGGTGCCGAAGACGAATGGACAATGCGAGAAAATACCTTATCGTTTAATCGCAAAAAAATCGTTCCTCGAGTATTACAAGGTATTGATCACGCAGATTTATCAACAAAATTGTGGGATATCTCATTAAAAACACCCATTATTCAAGCACCGTCAGCAGCCCAAGGATTGGCTCATGAACAAGGCGAAAAGGACACCGCTAAAGGCGTCGCTGCAGCAGGTTCTATTTTCTGTATTAGTACTTATGCCAATACATCTATTGAAGATGCCGCAAATGCCGCGCCTAATGTACCGTATTTTTTTCAACTCTATATGAGTAAAGATGATGATTTTAACCGTTTTATTATCGATAAAGCTGTTAAAGCAGGCGCAAAAGCAATCATTCTAACAGTTGATTCAACGTTAGGCGGTTATCGCGAAGAGGATATCGTTAATAAATTTCAATTTCCACTTCCTATGAAAAATCTCAGTGCTTACAGTCAATCAAACGGCAATGGCGATGGTTCAGGTAAAGGCATTAGCGAAATTTATGCCGCAGCAAAACAAGGTATCGTTCCTTCTGATATTCAAAAAATTAAAGCCATGGCAAATTTACCTGTTATTGTAAAAGGAATTCAATCACCTGAAGATGCATCAATTGCAATATCTGCCGGCGCTGATGCGATTTGGATATCAAATCATGGTGGGCGACAATTAGATGGTGCTCCTGCATCATTTGAGGTATTGCCTAGTATTGCAGCTACTATTGCCAAACGTGTTCCAATCATTTTTGACAGCGGTGTACGACGTGGCGAACATGTATTTAAAGCATTAGCAAGTGGCGCTGATCTTGTTGCTATTGGACGCCCTATTCTTTATGGTCTGAATTTAGGTGGCGCTGAGGGAGTAAAATCAGTCTTTGATCATCTTAACAAAGAGCTGTCTATCACCATGCAACTAGCTGGCACAAAAACGATTGAAGATATTAAAAATACCCTATTAATTTAATGGTAGAAATCACTCGCGTCGGTTACAGTAGTTAAAAAACGACTGTAATGAATATATATAAAATTAACGCCATATCATCAACAAGTGCTATGGCGTTAATACCCTAGAAAAAATAACCGTCATTAATTTGGCTAAACATATTATGGTCAGTCATCCAACCATTGATAATACCCAAAAAACTAATTAAGCGTTAACTAACATGATGCCCATTGCATATACAACACAAAAAAACAAACCGCGTAATTTTTTACTAAGTTGTATGCTCATTATAAAGTATTTATACAACTGTCACGTTTTAAGCTATATTTTTTGTAAAAAATATTCGGGATTCTATACCGTTTCGTGATTAATTAAAACTACCTTACGGCAGTGAACTGCAAAATTGTAATATCGCATTAACTTCATCTTTTCTAAACTGCCTACACGGCAGTGAACTCTAACATAAACCAGCGCTCAGGCGGTTGACGTTTCTAAACTGCCTACACGGCAGTGAACATTCCCAAGCGGCTTTAGCGCCGTCAATAAATTTTCTAAACTGCCTACACGGCAGTGAACTAGAAGTTAATATACTATCAATATTGTATGTAAAAAGGCAAATAGCTATTTAGGTTTTAAAAACCCTTTTTTGAAGGACATTTTTAATTATTTGATTTTATTTATTTTTAAAATATGGCAAAAAAAAGGGTTCTGGTTTTTAGTTTTTGGACTTTATTATGACGTAGTACAACCCAAACCTAAAACTCAAAAGACCAATTTGCTTAGATTTTTAATAAAAACCTTAAAAACAGCGTTAAGCGTTTTCGAATTTTATCTACCTATAAATAGAAAAATAGCCTATATCAATTAACTTATTTTCTATCTTTCTTAAAAGATATTGGATGATGTTCATCTACAACTTTCAATCAGCAATAGAATCAAGGAGCGCGACCAGATCGATGTTTTTTTGATATGTGAAAAATGGAAGAAATTATTAACCTTAGATTTATTCAAAATAAAGCAATAAAAAAGCCCGCAGATAGAAAAATAACAACAAATCAGCTATGATATAGCACCTATAACAGTTAGCGATAAAATGACTAATAAAGAAGTAAAAATCGATTACTTTCTCATTAGGCAACACCTATTTTTTATTTAGGAATTTTGAAAATATGACTTCTAATAACGCCCAATCAATGTCCGGAACGCAACAACGTGATCAACTACAACGCCAAATATGGAAAATTGCCGACGAGGTTCGCGGTGCTGTTGATGGTTGGGATTTTAAGCAATATGTTTTAGGTTCATTATTTTACCGATTTATTAGTGAAAATTTTGCCAATTATATTGAAGGTGGTGAAGAAGGTATCGATTACAGCACATTATCCGATGATGTCATTACCGATGAAGTTAAAAAAGACGCAATAAAAACCAAAGGCTATTTTATTTATCCTAGCCAATTATTTTGTAAAATTGTAGCTCAAGCCAATACCAATTCAAGTTTAAATACTGATTTGGCCAATATTTTTAATGCGATTGAAAGCTCAGCTAATGGTTACCCGTCAGAAAGCGATATTAAAGGATTATTTGCCGATTTTGATACCACCAGTAACCGATTAGGTAATACTGTTGCCGATAAAAACAAACGGTTAGCTGCGGTACTTAATGGTGTTGCCGAACTCGATTTTGGTGATTTTGCCGACAATCAAATCGATCTGTTTGGCGATGCTTATGAGTTTTTGATCTCTAATTATGCCTCGAATGCTGGTAAATCTGGTGGTGAATTTTTTACGCCACCGAATGTATCGAAACTAATCTCACAATTAGCCTTACATAATCAAACAAAGGTCAATAAAATCTATGACCCAGCGGCAGGTTCGGGTTCTTTATTGTTACAAGCGAAAAAACAGTTTGATGAACATATCATTGAAGATGGATTCTTCGGTCAAGAGATTAATCATACCACCTATAACCTTGCTCGAATGAATATGTTTTTACACAATATCAACTATGATAAATTCGAAATTGCTTTAGGCGACACGCTACTTAATCCAAAATTTGGCGATGAAAAGCTATTTGATGCAGTCGTTTCTAATCCACCCTATTCAATTAAATGGATTGGCAGTGACGATCCAACATTAATTAATGATGACCGATATGCACCTGCTGGCGTACTAGCACCAAAATCGAAAGCCGATTTTGCCTTTATTATGCATGCACTAAGTTATTTATCCGAGCGAGGGCGAGCGGCAATTGTTACCTTTCCGGGGATATTTTATCGTGGTGGTGCGGAACAAAAAATTCGCAAATATTTGGTCGATAATGATTTTGTTGAAACCGTAATCTCGCTCGCACCCAACTTATTTTATGGAACATCGATTGCGGTTAATATTTTGGTGCTTGCCAAAAATAAAACTGTCAAAACGACACAATTTATTGATGCCAGTAAACTGTTTAAAAAAGAGACTAATAATAATGTCCTCACTGAGGATCATATTCAAGAAATTATGCAAGTATTTGATAGCAAGCAAGATATCGAATATTTTGCTAAATCAGTCGATAATCAAACCATTGCGCAAAATGACTATAATCTATCAGTCAGTTCGTATGTTGAAGCCGAAGATACCCGTCAAGTGATTGATATCACCAAGCTTAATGCCGAAATAAAAGATACAGTAGCTAAAATTGATAGCTTACGTTGCCAAATAGACGCGATTGTGGCGGAGATTGAGGGATGATTAAGAATAGTAATATAACTGAGTTGCTGAAAGGTGTTGAAATTGAGTGGAAGACGCTGGGGGAAGTGGCTGAATTAAGACGTGGGCGTGTAATATCAAAAGAAGATCTGGCTAAAAATATAGGTTATTATCCAGTATACAGCTCTCAAACAGCAAAAAATGGAGAAATTGGTAAAATAAACACTTTTGACTTTGACGGAGAATTCGTTAATTGGACCACTGATGGAGCAAATGCTGGTACTGTCTTTTACCGAAAAGGAAAATTTTCAATTACTAACGTAAGTGGATTAATTAAACTTAATAATTCTTCTAAATTAAATTACAAATTTTTATTTTATTGGCTGTCAATTGAAGCCAAAAAACATGTTTATTCAGGAATGGGAAATCCAAAACTTATGAGTAATCAAGTAGAAAAAATTCGAATACCTATTCCCCCTACCTTCGTTCAAACCGAAATAGTCCGTATTTTAGACACATTCACAACCCTCACTGCAGAACTCACAGCAGAACTCAAAGCAGAGCTTACGGCACGACAAAAACAATACAACTATTATCGAGATAAATTGTTGACCTTTAAAGATGATGAGGTTGAGTGGAAAGCTTTAGGTGAAATTCTTCATCGAACCAAGGGCACAAAAATCACTGCATCTAAAATGAAAGAAATTCATAAAAATAATGCACCATTAAAGATTTTTGCTGGAGGTAAAACATTTGCTTTAGTCAATTTTGACGATATACCTGAAAAAGATATCAATCGAGAACCGTCTATTATTGTAAAATCTCGCGGTATCATTGAATTTGAATATTACGATAAACCATTTTCACATAAAAACGAAATGTGGTCATACCATTCTAAAGATGGGAGTATTAATATCAAATATGTTTACTATTTTTTGAAAACTAAAGAGTTACATTTTCAAAACATTGGCAGCAAAATGCAAATGCCACAAATAGCTACGCCAGATACGGATAAATTTATTATACCAATTCCATCTCTCAGTATTCAAAACAGAATTGTCCAAATCTTAGATAAATTCGATGCGCTTACCAACTCAATCACCGAGGGTTTACCGCGTGAGATTGCCTTACGTCAAAAACAATATGAATATTATCGGAATTTATTATTAGACTTTCCGAAAGTGCAAGAATAATAAGATAGAGTTATAAAAAAATGAATGCCACATTAAGGAATATTGCTGAAAAGCTGGATAAAAACAATAGAAAAGTCCAATTAATCTATGCCTTTAACGGCACTGGTAAAACACGTTTATCTCAAGCCTTTAAGAATTTAATTATATCGCAACGTAAAGATGATAAAGAGAATAATGCAGCCTTAACAAGGCACAATATCCTGTACTATAACGCTTTTACTGAGGATTTATTTGCTTGGAATAATGATAAACACCAAGAGGGTGAACATCAATTAATCATTCAACCTAACTCATTTACTGACTGGATTTTAAAAGACCAAGGACAAGACCAAAATATTGTTCGTTACTTTCAATCCTATACTCATCAAAGATTACTGCCACATTTCAACGAGGATTTTTCTGCTATTACTTTTTCGCTAACAGGCAATAATGATCAGCGTATTGATAATATTAAAATCTCTAAAGGCGAAGAAAACAATTTAATTTGGAGTGTTTTTTTTACACTGATTAACTTAGTTATCGCAGAGCGCAATATTACTTACAAAAGCGAACGCTCGACTAATGAATTTGACCATTTACGCTATATTTTTATTGATGACTCCGTTAGTTCATTGGACGAGAATCATCTTATTCAATTGGCGGTAGATATTGCCCAATTAATCGAATCCAGTGAATTCGAACCCAGTAGAACTGACATTAAATTTATTATTACGACCCATAACCCGCTGTTTTATAATGTGCTTTATAATGAATTAAATTTAAAAAATGGTTATATTTTAAGAAGATTTGAGAACGGTAAATTTTCATTAGAAGAGAAAAAAGGCGATTCAAACCGTAGTTTTTCCTATCATCTTTATTTAAAACAGTTGCTGCAAGAAGCGGTTAAGGAAAATAAAATTGAAAAATATCATTTTACCCTATTACGTAACTTATATGAAAAAACCGCCGGTTTTTTAGGTTATGATAAATGGTCAGACTTATTGCCTGACGATAAAAAACTTTACTTAACACGGATTATCAATTTTACCAGCCATTCAACCTTATCTAATGAAATGGTTTCCGAACCTTCTGAACCTGAAAAGCAAACTGTTGCATTTTTACTTAATCATTTACTTAAAAATTATAATTTTAAATAGCTGGAATAGAATATGACGACTTATACAAAACCAATTGCCGAAACCAATAGCTATATTATTTTAGATAACTACAACAAACTTGAAGAGACAGCAGCTGTTTATCAGACTGAAACGGATTTAGAAAATGAATTTATTCATGATTTAACTCGACAAGGTTATGAATATTTACCTAATTTAAATACGCATGAAAAGTTATTAGCCAATATTCGCGAGCAGTTGCAAACACTGAACAAAATGCAATTTACTGATGATGAATGGCGACGTTTTGTATTAGAGTATTTAGATAAACCCAATGAATCGATGATCGATAAAAGTCGCAAAATCCACCACGATCATATTTATGATTTTGTTTTTGATGATGGTCATATCCAAAATATCAAGCTGTTAGATAAAAAAGATGTCACCAATAATAAATTACAAGTTATCCGTCAATTTCAGCAAACTGGCAATTATGCAAATCGTTATGATGTGACGATTTTAGTGAATGGCTTGCCCCTTGTGCAAGTTGAATTAAAAAAGCGGGGTATTGCCATTCGTGAAGCCTTTAACCAAGTGCATCGTTACAGTAAAGAGAGTTTTAATCAAGACAATTCACTGTTTAAATATTTACAACTGTTTGTTATCTCAAATGGCACCGACACGCGCTATTTTGCTAACACCACTAAGCGCGATAAAAACAGCTTTGATTTTACAATGAATTGGGCAAATGTTAAAAATGAACCGATAAAAGATCTAAAAGACTTTACTGCTACCTTTTTTGCCAGCCGCACGCTGTTAAATGTGTTACTGACTTATTCGGTGCTTGATGTGAATGACACATTGTTAATTATGCGCCCTTACCAAATTGCCGCCACCGAGCGTATATTGTGGCAAATCATTAGCGCTTATCATGCCAAAAAGTGGAGTAGCTTACAAAGTGGCGGTTTTATTTGGCACACAACAGGATCAGGCAAAACATTAACCAGTTTTAAAACGGCACGCCTTGCAACCGAATTAGAATTTATTGATAAAGTCTTTTTTGTGGTGGATCGTAAAGATCTGGATTATCAAACCATGAAAGAGTATCAAAAATTTTCAAAAGATAGTGTCAATGGCTCAAATAGTACCGCTGGACTTAAACGCAATATTGAGAAAACCGATAATAAAATTATTGTCACAACGATTCAAAAGCTTAATAATTTAATGAAAAGCGACGATGACTTAGCGATCTATGATAAACATGTGGTATTTATTTTTGACGAAGCGCACCGCTCCCAGTTTGGCGAAGCGCAAAAAAACTTAAAGCGTAAATTTAAAAAATATTACCAATTTGGTTTTACTGGCACGCCGATTATGCATACTAACGCAATAGGGACGCAAACCACGGCAGATGTTTTTGGCCGTGAACTGCACGCTTATGTATTAACCGATGCAATTCGTGACGAAAAGGTACTAAAATTTAAAGTTGACTATAATGATGTGCGCCCTAATTTTAAATCGATAGAGCAAGAACAAAATCTCGAAAAACTCAGCGCTGCTGAAAATAAAAAAGCATTGCTCCACCCAAACCGTATTGAGCAAATCACACAATATATTCTGAATAATTTTAAACAAAAAACCCACCGATTAATGGGCAAAAGTAAAGGGTTCAATGCCATGTTTGCAGTGAGTAGTGTCGATGCGGCTAAACTCTATTATGAATCATTCAAAAAATTACAAAAAAATACCAATCAGCCGTTAAAAATAGCCACCATATTTTCTTATTCTGCCAATGAAGAACAAGATGCACAGGGTAATTTTGCCGATGAAAGTTTTGAAACCGATGCCTTAAATCAAAGCGCTAAAGAGTTTTTAGCAACTGCGATAGCAGATTATAATCAGATGTTTAAAACTAACTTTGATGTTAGTTGCGATCAGTTTCAAAATTATTATCGCGATCTGTCTTTAAAAGTAAAAAATCAAGAAGTCGATCTATTAATTGTCGTTGGCATGTTCTTAACTGGCTTTGATGCGCCAACGCTCAATACTTTATTTGTCGATAAAAACCTGCGATATCATGGCTTAATTCAAGCCTTTTCTCGTACCAATCGTATCTATAATGCCACTAAAACCTTTGGCAATATTGTGGCGTTCCGTGATTTAGAACAAGCTACCATTGATGCGATAAAAACATTTGGTAAAAGCAATACTCGTGAAGTGGTGTTAGAAAAAAGCTTTAAGGAATACATGGAAGGATTTACTGATAAAAACTCAGGCGAATTGCACCATGGCTATTTAGCTATCGTTGCCGAATTGCAAGACAAATTCCCACATCCTGACGAAATTATTACCGACAAAGATAAAAAAGCGTTCGTTAAATTATTTGGCGAGTACTTGCGTGCTGATAATATATTACAAAATTATGATGAATTTGTTGCATTAAAAGATTTCCAACAATTAGATATGACTGATGCGCAGGCAGTTTTAGCGTTTAAAAACAAGCATTATATGACTGATGAAGATCTGCAAAAAATGCAAGCTGTTAAACTACCAACTGATCGCGCCATTCAAAATTATCGTTCAACTTATAATGATATTCGTGATTGGCTACGCCGAGAAAAAGAAGCCAATCAACAAGATCAGCAAAGATTTGACTGGGATGATGTGGTTTTCGAAATTGATCTATTAAAATCACAAGAGATCAATCTGGATTATATTCTTGAGTTAATTTATGAACAAAATAAGCAAGAAAAAACCAAACAAGACATTGTCGAAGATGCTCAGCGATTAATTCGGTCAAGTTTAGAAAATCGCGCTAAAGAGGAGCTAGTTGTTGAATTTATAAAACAAACTGATCTTGACGCTATTCCAGATAAGGCCTCAATTATTGATGCATTTTTCTTATATGCACAGCAAGAGTTACAGGTAGAACTAAATACCTTAATCGAAGAAGAAAATTTGAACGAAGCAGCAACAAAACGCTATATTGCCTCGTCGTTAAAGCGAGAGTATGCAACTGAAAATGGCACAGAGCTGAACGAAATTCTACCTAAAATGAGTCCACTTAATCCTCAATATTTAATTAAAAAGAGCCGAGTCTTTGAAAAAATCGCCGCATTGGTTGAAAAGTTTAAGGGGGTTGGTGGTAGAATTTAATTGTTAACAGTTAAATTCGCTAACAATTAAAGGAAGATGAATGATCGATTTCTTATTCATCTTCCTAATAACTCATCACTGAAACTTACTTTGAGTGATTTTGTATGCAAAATCTTGCATTTTCATAATGATAAATGATTTTTGAAAAATCAAATGGTTCACCTGATGAAGTGTAAAATATTTCTTCAACACAAAGTGCTGGCTCACCGGCTTGCAGTCCTAAATATTGCGCCATTTCAGCATCAAGCTTTATTACTTGCATATATTTATCAGAAAAACCAATATTAATATTATAATTTTCTTGAATATAATTAAAAATTGAATTTTCAACGATCTCTTTATTTAAATAACAGATGAGTTTTTTGCGATAGTATGACTGCTCTAAGCCATATAATTTACCTTCAACGTAACGTAGTCGTTTAATAAAATAAACTTCTTCCTGATCATCACATTGTAGATTCTCTTTCACTTTTGCACAGGGCTTGATAATATCAACATTAAAAACTGTCGATGAGCCATAAACATCTTCTAAATCAACGGTAAAACCATGACTTTGTAAAAAATTGAGGTAGCCTCTTTTTTTGCGTTCACGAACAAAAATGCCACTGCCTTGCACTTGATAAATAACGCCTTGTCGTTCTAGACAATTAAGCGCTTTAATAATTGTGCTACGACTTACCTGATACTGATTAATCAACCCTTCAATATTGGTAAGTTGGGTACCCTTAGCTAATTGCTGCTGATAAATTGTCTGTTTGATTTTTTTTGCAACATCCTGATATTTAATCATTTTTATATCTTTTATTTAATGAAAAATTTAAACATTATTTTATACAAGTTATTTTAACTTTTAAATTAAATGATGTAAAAGTCGATCAAGATCACAAACAATATAATTGGTAATTAACAATTTTGAAATTGTCGATAAAATAACCTTACTAAATTGCTTTTAGGAGTATTATGGATGTCTTCAAAAATTAGAGATTATAACAAACTAGCTGTCGATATTTTAAATGAGCTAGGCGGTGAAAATAATATTGTGACCGTTTCTCGCTGTGCAACGCGTCTTCGCCTTGTTACCCAACATACACCAGATCACGCAAAAGAGAACATCGCTAAATTGCCGGGCGTGATTACCGTTGTTGAAAAAGGTGGTCAAATCCAGGTGGTTATTGGTACACATGTTGATAAAGTTTATAACGCCTTTACTCAACTGATTAATACTGATAAAAAAGTAACGAATGATGATAAAGCGAATATTTTAAATCGTGTTATTGCGACGATGTCAGCTGTTTTTGCGCCATTTGTTTACGTTTTAGCCGCTTCGGGGATTTTACAAGGGATCTTAATTTTAATTAAATTAGCCTTTCCTGAACTTGAAACAACTAGTACTTATAAAATTTTTGACTTTATTTCTTGGGCACCTTTTTTCTTTCTCCCAATTTTTATTGCTATTACTGCTTCACAACATTTTCGTTGTAATATTTACATTGCGGTGGCTTGTTGTGCCGCATTACTTTCACCCACTTGGACAAAATTGGCAGAATTAATCAAAGCAGGGACAGAAATCGATTTATTTGGTATTGCATTATCAGAAACGCCTTATAACTCAACCGTACTACCGCCACTTTTTTTGGTGTGGCTACTGTCGTATTTAGAGCGATTTTTGGAACCACGATTACATAGTATTATCAAACCTCTTTTAATGCCTTTAATCTGTTTAGTGATTATGGTGCCATCAACACTTATTGCTATAGGACCAATAACTGCAAACGCAGCTCACTATATTGCCAATGGTTATAATTGGGTAGTTAATCTTGCGCCTTTCATTGCGGGTGGGTTGATTGGTGCTGTATGGCAAGTATTGGTTATTTTTGGTGTACATTGGGGAATAACACCTGTCATCACCGAAAATATCAATCAATATGGGCAAGATTCATTCCAAGCATTCCAAACTATTGCCGTAATTGGTCAAGTGGGTGCTGCACTAGGTTTTTATATAAAAACTAAAACACAAGAAATGAAAGGTGTTTCATTATCTGCATTTATCACTGGTTTATTTGGTATCACTGAACCCGCTATTTATGGTGTAAACTTACGTTTTAAAAAGCCATTTATTTATGGATGTATCTGCGCATCTTTGGGTGGCATTGTTGCTGGGTTCTTTACACCTTATTACTATACTTATGCAGCACTACCAGGACCATTAACCATTGTCAATGCCATTAAACCCGATAATATGAGTTCATTTTTTGGTGTGGCAATTGGTTCAGCAATTGCATTAATTGGCCCTGTAATTTTAATCCAAATTTTTGGCACTGGCGAAACGATACAAGATAATTTTAACAACCAAAAAACTATCAATAACCAAGACGATAATCCTAAAATTCTTCTTGATGAAGTTGACATTAAAAGCCCAATGACAGGTCATGCTTTACCATTAAGTGAAGTGCCCGATCCTGCTTTTTCAAAAAAACTAATGGGTGAAGGAATTGCAATTGAACCTACTGATAATCACGTTTATGCGCCTTTTGATGCCGAGGTAACTGCGGTATTTGAAAATTCTAAACATGCCATTGGATTAACATTAGATAATGGCGTTGAGTTATTAATTCATGTGGGAATTGATACGGTTAATTTAACCAATAATGAGTTTGCATATCACGTTGAATTACACCAAAAAGTTAAAAAAGGTGATTTACTAATCAGCTTCAATCCTGAGGCAATCAAGCAAGCTGGCTACCCGTTAATTACCCCAATTATTATTGTTAATACCGATCAATTCCAATTCATTTCATTAACTGATAAAACAGAAGTTACAGTTGATGATATCATATTTAAAATTAAGCAATAACAAGGAATCAAAAATGACTAAAAAACCATTTTTATGGGGCGGTGCTTTAGCCGCTCACCAATTTGAAGGTGGCTGGAACGAAGGCGGTAAAGGACCAAGCGTGGTTGATGTTATGACTGCAGGCGCGCATGGCGTTGCAAGACAAATCACCCAAGATATCGAAGCAGGTAAATTTTATCCAAACCATACCGCGATTGATTTTTATCATCATTATAAAGACGATATCAAACTATTTGCCGAATTAGGTCTTAAATGTTTACGTACCTCGATCGCCTGGACTCGAATTTTTCCAAAAGGTGATGAGCTTGACCCAAACGAAGAAGGACTTCGCTTTTATGATAACGTTTTTGATGAATTAATTGCGCACGGCATTGAACCTGTTATCACCTTATCGCATTTTGAAATGCCGTTACATATTGCGCGCCAGTATGGTGGTTTTAGAAACCGTAAAACAGTCGAATTTTTTGAACGTTTTGCCACTGCATGTTTTGAGCGTTATAAAAATAAAGTCAAATACTGGATGACATTTAACGAAATCAACAATCAAATGGATACCAGTAACCCTATCTTCTTTTGGACTAACTCGGGCGTACAAGTTAAACCGGGCGAAAATCCGCAAGAAGTCCTGTACCAAGTTGCTCACTATGAACTATTAGCCAGTGCTAAGGCAGTGATTGCTGGTAAAAAAATCAATCCGGATTTTCAAATTGGTTGTATGGTGTCACATGTGCCAATTTATCCATATTCTTGTAACCCTGAAGACATGATGGCATCAGAAATTGCTATGCATCAACGCTTCTTCTTTCCTGATGTTCACGTTCGTGGTTATTACCCTGCTTATGCTTTAAAAGAGTTTGAACGTGAAGGCTATAAGCTAGATATCACCGATGAAGATCTAACTTACTTAAAACAAGGCACCGTTGATTACATTGGCTTTAGCTACTATATGTCAACGGTTGTAAAAGCAGATGCAAAAAATGATCATCGCGATAACATCGTTAACGGTGCACTACCCAATGCAGTTGAAAATCCTTATATTAAAAGCAGTGATTGGGGCTGGCCTATTGACCCTGAAGGTTTACGTTATACACTCAATCGTTTGTATGATCGTTATCAATTACCACTGTTTATTGTGGAAAATGGTTTTGGTGCAATTGATGAACTTGAAAATGGCAATCAAGTGCACGACAAACCACGTATTGAATATCTAGGTGCACACATTAAAGCCATGCAAACTGCAATGGATTATGATGGCGTTGATGTGATTGGCTATACCGCATGGGGGATTATTGATGTCGTATCATTCACCACTGGCGAAATGAAAAAACGTTATGGCGTGATTTATGTTGACCGTGACAATGCTGGTAACGGTAGCATGAAACGTTATAAAAAGGATTCATTTGAATGGTATAAACAAGTGATTAGCACCAACGGTGCAAGTTTAAAATCATAATTATCAGTTAACAGAAATATTATTACGAGGATGCACTAAGATTTTGCCTGCATCCTCATTTTTTTGATAAAAAATACCTAAAACGGAAAAATTAACTGTTTTTCAACTTGTGGATCAATTAACGTTACATGAAAACCAATTAACCGAACACCACGACCATTACGTCGTTCTAACCAAACTTTATGCGCTTGTTCAATCAAATCGGCTTTATCTAATTTAGACCATACATGCTCTTGAGTTGTCAGTTGAAAATCGTCAAACTTAAATTTGACACCTTGCCGAGCGATCGACAAGTCAGCACGCACTTTACTTAATCGTTTTTCTATCTCTTCAAATAATGGGTCAAATTGCAATAAACACTCATCCCAACTATGGATATCGTCAGTTAAAGTGCGCTCTACGCCAACGGATTTACGTTGCCTGTCATTATAAATTTCGCGATCATCAATACCTTGGCATCGCTCATACAATATGCGTCCAAATTTACCAAATTGATTGAATAATTTTGTTACGTCGTAATTAACGACATCTTTACACGTAAATAGCCCTAATTGTGCCAGCTTCTTTTCTGTGACTTTACCTACACCAGGGATTTTTTTTAAAGGAAGCTGCGCAATAAAACTATCGACCTCATCAGGTGTTATCACATACTGGCCATTAGGCTTATTCATATCTGAAGCAATTTTGGCAAGAAATTTAAGTGGAGCAACACCAGCCGACGCCGTTAATTCAATTTCCTTAAAAATAGCTTGGCGAATATCTTGAGCAATTAAGGTAGCTGAACCGTAACAAAGCTTGCAATCGGTCACATCAAGGTAAGCCTCATCAAGCGATAAAGCCTCTATAGATTCAGTATACCGCCTAAAAATTTGGTGGATCTGTTTTGACACTTCTTTATAAACCGCATGCCTACCTGGTATAATTTTAAGATTAGGGCACAATTTAATAGCTTGTGCCATTGACATAGCACTATGTATACCATATTGACGAGCTAAATAATTGGCAGTGGCAACTACACCACGTTTACGGGGATCACCCCCAACCGCAATGGGCAAATTGCGATAACGGGGATTATCTCTCATCTCAACGGCGGCATAAAAACAATCCATATCGACATGAATAATTTTTCGCATAAAACGGCTTCACAACACCAAAAAACACTGTATAAATATACAATATCACAACTAAAACTGTTGTGTAAATAGCCTTTACGGTTACTTAGCCAATTTATCAAAATCAATTAAACCATTTTTATCATAAGGATCGCCAATCCAGCGCGTTGATTGATGAAAATTAGGATTAACAATACTTTTTTCAGGAACGTATAAGTTATAGCTTAACCCTGCTAAATCAGACCATGTGTGAATCAAATCTTGCGTACTAAATTTGCGATCCACATAATGTTGATAATGATTCGGATGAGTTGCTACCCATGTTGGTGATTGCCACAGCATAAATGGCACAGTATACATGGTGCGAGTTGGTGCTTTTTCGTTTCGCCCTAAGATATTGTGTGGAGAGGTTTGATAAACATCTTCGCCATGATCTGAAAAGTACAACATAAAGCCATTTTCTTGGCTATCTTTAAAGATATTAAAAAGCGTTGTCGTAATATAATCGTTATAACTTATGGCATTATCATAAGTATTATACACATCGACTTTATCGTCATCGATATTAAATGTAATGCCTGTTTTATCTTTAAAACGATCATGCTCACCATCTTTTGGGTAACGGAACGCGTATTTCATATGCGTGCCTAGCAAATGAATAACAATGAATTTCTTCTCACTTGGATCATGCAACACTTTTTTAAATGGTTCAAAAACGGACTCATCATATCGCCTTGCACTTTGATTACGATCGTTATTCATATAAAACTGTTCATCCGTTTGCTGAGAAAACATCGTTAACATCGTATTACGCCTAGTCATTGTTTGCTGATTGGTGATCCAAAACGTTTTATAACCTGCTTGTTTCATTAAATGGATTAAAGACGGCGTTTTTAAATATAAATCTGGGTGCTGTTCATCAGCAAAAGTTAACGCTTGTTGCAAAATTTCAATAGTATAAGGTCTTGATGAAACCACATCATTAAATACCACAAAATTCGGATTATCTTTTTTAAACTGCTCAATTTGTGGTGTAGTATCCCGCCCATAGCCATAAATGCCCATTCTATTGCGTGTTGTTGATTCACCTATTACTAGCACTAACGTTCTTGGGGTATTACCGTTGGCATCTTTTAAATTTTCTAACGGGGGTAATGTTTGCAAATGGTTTAAAATATCTTCCATATTTGATAATTGTGAACGATAGGCTAAATAACTATTAAGTAATTGCCATGGTACGGTTGTTTCCATACGTGTTAACAGGTGCGATCCCGCTTTCTTGATAGATGATTTTTTTATTGTGACACTAATAAACACCGGCATAATGGCATAAATCACAATTAACATTGATACAATCCATTTAGTATAGCTTTTGACATAAACTGGTTTTACTTTAGTCCACAGAAAAATCCCAACCAAGCTATAAATAATCAAAATCACAACTAATTTAATGCTCAAATACTGCTGAATAAACTCACTAGACTCAGCAAAGTTTGATTCCGCCATAATAAAAAAGACACTTTGCGAAAATTCCTGTCGATAAATAATAAAATATCCGATAGAAATCAAAGACAAACTACCCACAATCATCCCAAAAACAGTCGCAATACTCCGCGTATAGTTAGGAAAAATTAAAACAGGAATAAGCCAAATCAAACTATAAATAATAGAATCACGCAATCCAATAACATTAGAATGACCAGAAAAGAAAATATACAATTGCAACGCACTAGAAAAATAAGTAAAAAATAGAATATTAAAGATAAGTGCTGATCGACTAAAAGAACAATTTGCTTTGGTATTTTGCATAGATATTAAATAAGTTTGTTATTAATTATTAAAAACAATCTACGCAAAATAGATTAATAAAACCTTAAGACATAAAAATTTTGATTTAAATAATAAGTTATCAAAAAAAATAATCGTAAGTTAATTTAGATGAATAATAGATAAATGGACAGCTAAATACCTTTATTTAGCCATTAACAACGACTATTTATTGAAAATTAAAACCCAACATTTTGGCAATGTGACTATTTTCAGATTGTTTTAATTGTTTTGGAAAACCATTAAAGACAATCTGGCCATTATCCACCACCAAACAATGTGAAAAATAGTCAAGAAAATCACCAAAATGATGCGATACCATCATTAGTGTCAAATTAAACTCATCACAAATTTGATCAACCAACGCTAACATTTCAAAGCGCAAAGCTTGATCGAGAGCTGAAAACGGCTCGTCTAACAACAAAATAGGACGACGTTGAATTAAACAACGAGCTAAAGCAACACGCTGACGTTGCCCGCCTGAAAGCTGATCAGGATAACGATCATTAAAGCCCACTAAACCGACTTTAGCTAACATATCACCAATTGTTTGCCTTTCAGAAACATTTAGTTTTAAACACGGTCTAATGCCTAAACCAATATTTTGCTCAACGGTTAAATGACTAAATAAATTATGATGTTGAAATAAAATCGAAACAGGACGTTTTCCTGGCAAAGTGCTAGTCATATTTTGATGATTCAATAAAATATTCCCTGAATCGGGTAAGATAAACCCAGCTATCAAACTTAACAACGTACTTTTACCCGCACCACTTGGGCCCACAATCACTACCTTATCTTTAGAGGTGATTTTAATATCAAAATGCATTTTAAAATTATCATAATGATAATTAATTTGATTCAGTTCGATCATAATCTATTACAACGAGTAAACTAAAAGATAATATTAACAATAATGCAGCCGTTACAGTACTTTCTTGATAATGATAATGTGAAATCTGCTCATACAAATAATAGGGTAACGTAATGACAGACTGCCCACCAAACAACGCAACAATACCAAAATCACCCAGTGACAATATCGCAGAAAAAGCAAAGCTCTGAACAATTAATTTTTTTAGTGCTTTATATTCGATCAAATAAAAATGTGAAAATCCATTAATATTCAGTGACTGGCTTAATTTCCAGTAGCGTGAAGTCACATCATACATTGGTGCAGCAAGATTTTTTAATATAAAAGGTAATGCCATTAAACCATTACATAACATCATTAACGCACAAACAAATACAGAACTATAAGCATACGGAAATAACAGTAAAAACAGACCCGATGCCAGCACCATACTTGGAATAATTAAAATAAGTGAACCAACTAACATTAACCGATTGCTCCAATGGATTTGCTGATTAATCAACAAACGGCTATTTGTATAAAGCAACAATAGCGCAAGCAACATAGCAATAATGGCCGAACCAAAAGCAATCAACAACGAAAACATAACCGCGTGTTGAAAAGCTACAGTCAAAAACGACCACTTAAAAAAATAGATACCTTCAATCAGCATGATAACAATTGGTAACAAAATAAATAACCCACCAATAACAACAATCACCATACTTAACAAAGCCAAATTCAACGAAACAGGCAAACGATAGCGCTGCCTAACATAACACACATTAATTTTTGGATAATGATGGTTCTTTTGCATTAACCACATAAAAAAGGCGCAATAAACTAACTGCAAACACGCCAAAAGCACTGCTTCAATCAAATCAAAATCACGAATGGCTTGATAAATAGCAACTTCAAGTGTGGTATATTTAGGCCCGCCTCCAAGCGCCAACGTAATAGCAAAGCTAGAAAAACAAAGCATAAAAATCAGTGTTGCCATTGGGAATAATTGCCTGCGCAACAATGGCCATTCAACCAATTTAAAATAAACAAAACTCGAAAAATTCAATTGCGCTGCTAACTGTTTTTGCTCAACAGGCACACTATTTAATGTTTGATAAAATAAAAAACAAGCATACGGAAAATTAAGAAACACATGCGCAAGCAAAATTCCTTTTAAACCATAAATAGAGCCCATAAATGGCAGCCCCAAACAATCAAAAACTCTCGCTAATAAACCTTGTTGACCATAAACAGATAACAACCCAGTCACTACCACCAGCGTAGGCAAAATAAAGGTAATAGGCATAATGCGTAACAACACCCCTTTACCCCAAAAATTGACCATTGATAAAGCCTTTGCCATTAATATTGCCAACAAAACAGATAACAATGTCGATAGTATTGCCTGATAAGTTGTTATCCAAATCACATGCAACAAATAGCTATCAAAATAAACAGTTAAATTATTGGATTTAATCGCAGCTACGCAAAGCGCAAACAGCGCTGTACCTAATACAATTAAGATCAAGCTTGCAGCACTAATACCGGGGAGTAACGTTCTTAATTTCAACATCAAACTAAATATAACTATTGGCTTACTGACTGATAGTCGATTTCCATTCACGCACCCAAGCTTTTTGTTTAAGTTCAACTTGCTTTGCATCAAACTCAAGCGCTTTATTAACTGGCTTAATTTGCTCAAAAGCTTCAGGTAGCGGCGTATTAACAATAGGGTACATAATATTTTTTTCTGCAAATTGACGCTGTACATCAGGCGTTAATAAATATTGCAAAAAAGCACGGGCTAATTCGGGGTGTTGACTATACTTAGTAATTCCCACCACTTCAACTTGGCGATAATGACCTTCATCAAAAATTGCAGCAACATAACGATGCTCATTATTATTCATAATATGAGCAACGGGCGACGTGCTATAACTCAGCACAAAATCCGCCTCACCTTTTAAAAATAGTCCATAAGCCTCGCTCCAGCCCTTTGTGACGGTCACGGTATTTTTAGCTATTTTTTTCCATGCTGATGCTGCATCATCACCGTATATACTCTTAATCCAAAATAACAAACCTAAGCCGGGGGTGCTCGTTCTTGGATCTTGATAAATGATCCGCCAATTATCTTTATTATCCACTAACTCATGCATACTATGTGGTGGATTAGTGATCTTTTGTTGATCATAGATAAAAGCAAAATAACCAAAATTATAAGGCATAAAATCGCTATCCCACCAATCGATATTTAAATTATCGGGTTTACTGATTTGATGGGGAACAACAATATTGGCCTTTTTAGCTTGTTCTAAAAGGTTATTATCTAACCCTAAAATAACATCAGCATTAGTTTTATCACCCTCAAGACGCATTCTATTTAAAACTGACACGCCATCGCCTAATGTAACAATCTCAAGTTGACAGTCACACTGGGCTTCAAACCCCTTTTCAATCGCCTGACCAGGTCCCCATTCTGAAATAAACGAATTATAACTATAAACAGTCAAAGTAGGTTTTTCGCTAGTAGCATTGGCATTGTTGACCACAAAAAGTACAAACAAGCCTAAAGGTAATAAAACATTCTTAAAAAACATTTTGCCTCCAAAATAGCAAATAAAAGACAAAAGGTTTGAGCAGATACAATAAACTCAAATCCCTCCGCTGGCATGATCCAGTTCAGGTTCGACGGGTTATGTTAGCCAATCAAACATTCTCAGCCCTACTGGGGCACCCCGTTGAGAACGTCGAGTAGTTTAGAGGTTAGCGTGGGGATTGTAAACAACGAAAGTGACCAAGAGTGTATGTTTGCGCTTTTTTTTAAACACCAAAACAAAAATATGATTAAATTCGATATCTTTTTAGACATTTTTTAGTTGGTTAAATGGTTTTCATTATGGTTTCTTATTCGTAGTTTTGTCGATTTGTTAGATGTCGCAACCTTACCAACTTTGTATAAACGATTGATTTTTATTGAAAAACCTAGATTACACCATGAAGTGCAATTCGTCTTAGCTCCTTAGAATAAAAGGAGGCAGGGCTTTTAAACTTATGCCGTTTTCTTGG
>NZ_WTFC01000114.1:0-317 GCF_009795795.1 Gilliamella sp. Pas-s95
TCCACCGTGTACGCTTAATTTCTTAACCTTACAACTCACAGTTGTCTTGGTTTTAATTACGCTTTCTTCTCTTTCTTTATGTCTCTACCTTTATCAATTCAACCTAACTAAACGTTATCGCTAACTTTTAATTAAATAACTCAATAAAAGCATTACACAAGAACGAGAACTCGTTTCTTTCAGCTTGTTCCTAATTGTTAAAGAGCTTTATCTTTCTATTCACTTAATAATCAATATAAGTAAATACAAACATAATTTTTTATTATCTAACGAAAGAGATTTCTTTAATGGTGGAGCTAAGCGGGATCGAACCGCTG
>NZ_WTFC01000115.1:0-316 GCF_009795795.1 Gilliamella sp. Pas-s95
GATTGTCCTCTCAGGCTCCATAACCGCCCCCGCGGCCCAAGGATTAAGGACTAAACGCTAAAAACTAAGGTGCGGTGCAAACAGCGTAAGTACTGGGGGAAGCGCTGTCGCTGTAAACGGCGCCGTAGTACGAGCGGACATAGAAGCCATAGCTACCTGCTGCGTCACTCGCCCAGTAGTTGATGCCGACGAAGCCCGCATCAGCGTAGTAGCCCATGTGGCCCCACTCGCTGAAAAAACCTGCACCTATGTGACGCATGTAAACATTATTACTAGACGACGGCACGGCACCTACTGCACCAGTACAAGGATAACT
>NZ_WTFC01000116.1:0-315 GCF_009795795.1 Gilliamella sp. Pas-s95
TCTGTAGCCAAAGCGTGGGATTGCAAAGGGAATTCGCTTTAATTCCCTTTGCTCGGACGTGGTCACTGTGGCTATTTTGTTCACCAAAGGCCAAAACGTCCGAAACCACTGCACAATTTATTCTATTCACTAAAACAAAAAGGCCAGATTTTCCGCCCAAAAATCGGTCAGGAAAGGTATTGATTTTATTTAAGTTTTTTAAGTTGTTTTTTAGAAAAAACACAACACTAAGCAATAGCCCCATCGGGCACAGTGTGCTCTGTTATTGACTGAAGTAGTTTTTTAACTCTTGAATAAACGCACTATCAATCATGG
>NZ_WTFC01000032.1:0-31255 GCF_009795795.1 Gilliamella sp. Pas-s95
CGCCAAACATCCCTGTTTGGCGTGCTAACCTCGCTCTGTTGTCGGCACATTCTGACGCCGGAATAAGACAAATAACATAACCATCTTTTTTGGAATGTGTTGTTGTGTTTTTATTAGGCGGTTTTTGTTAAAAAACAGCCAGAAAAAAACTTCAATAAAATCAATACGTTTTCTGACCGATTTTTGGCGGAAAATCAGGCCTTTTTTGTGTTGGTGGTTGGAGTGAATTAGGTACAGAATATGACCTATGCCTACGCACTCTTCCTTTAAGGCCATCTTTGCTTTGCTGAGATGTTCAAATTTGTTCCAGACAAATTTGTGTTCCCTATTCGGCGCATTCAGATACCAGATAAAGGGCTATCTTGACCTTTGAGTGTTGTGAAATATTAGTGTGTTTTTTTATAATAATAGTTGAGATAGAGCATTAAAAAACAATTGATTATGGAGAGTGATTTTTTAGTATTAAACATAAAACTCACCAAAATAATAATGAGCTTTATGTTTGTTAAGGTGAGACAATAAATTTTAGAGTTTAATGATCAATTATTTTTAGGCGCTGAGACTAATTTTTTTAGGATAAAATTTAAAATCATTCCGTAAAGTGGCAAAAAGAATAGCCCACAAATTAGAATTTTAAAACTATAGTCCATTAACGAAATTTCGGTCCAATGATTTGCCATAAATTCATCGCTACTTTGATAAAATGCGATAGCAAAAAAGACAATAGTATCAATACCATTACCAAAGATTGCTGATGCAGTTGGTGCCACCCACCATGATTTATTTTTTCTTAAATAGTTAAAAACAGTGATATCCATCAATTGCCCAACTAAATAAGCTGCAAAACTGGCTAGCGCTATTCGAAATACAAAGCTATTAAATTCGGTCAATGCCGAAAAGCCAACCCAATGTGTCTCAAAAAATAGCACCGAAATAAGGTATGAAAATAGCAATGCGGGGATCATCACCACAAAAATGATCTTTCTTGCCAAACTTGCACCATAAATTCGAATGGTTAAATCGGTGGTTAAAAAGATAAATGGAAAAGTGAAAGCCCCCCATGTGGTGTGAAAACCAAAAATATCAAATGGGATTTGGACTAAATAATTGCTTGAAGCAATAACTAAAATATGAAAAAAAGCCAACCAGTAAAGCGCTTTTTGCTGTTGCCCACGGGTAAAGTTTTTTTCTATCGATTCGAAATGATTCTGTAAGTACATCTTTTTTCCTTTTTAATGGGGTGAGAGAACCCAGTTATTAATAAATCTATCTAGCCTTAGCCATATATTCTTGCAAGCCCTTATCGCGCAGCAAACAACTAGGACACTTGCCACATCCCCCATCAACCCCGTAATAACAGGTGTGGGTATGTTGTTGGACATAATCAAGATAACCCAGTTTATCGGCCATTTCCCACGTTTGTGCTTTAGTTAAATACATCAGTGGTGTAATAAGGTTAAACGCATAGTCCATGGCTAAATTCATCGATACATTCATTGATTTAATAAAGATATCACGACAATCTGGATAGCCACTAAAATCGGTTTCACAAACACCAATAATAATGTCAGAAATGCCCTGCTGTTTGGCATGGCAACCAGCTAAAAGTAAAAAGAGCATGTTACGCCCATCCACAAAGGTATTAGGATAATCGCCATCTTGAGCTGCTTTAATTTCTTGTGAGTCGTCGATGAGCGCATTATTTGTGGTTTGTTTGATAACTGATGTATCAATGACAGTTTGCTTAATACCTAAATCTTTAGCGATCCATTTAGCTTTTTCAAGCTCAATGGCATGACGTTGACCATAATGAAAGCTGATTGTCTGAACGTTTTCACGTCCATAATCGGCAATGGCTTGCAGTAAGCAGGTAGTTGAGTCTTGCCCGCCAGAAAATATAACGAGTGCTTTACGAGTCTGCATTAGAAGTTCCTGTTTGGATGGATTATAAATTAGCGATTATCCACTTTTTCTGGATACATATCGTGATTAGCTAATCGATTAGCTGCAACTTGCTGCCAATGAGTACCTGATTTGCCATAGTTGGCGTAAGGATCAATCGAAATGCCACCGCGTGGTGTAAATTTGCCCCAAACTTCAATATATTTAGGGTCCATTAATTTAATTAGATCTTTCATGATGATATTAATGCAATCTTCGTGATAATCACCATGATTACGAAAGCTAAATAGGTAGAGTTTTAGCGATTTACTTTCGACCATTTTAATATTGGGTACATACGAAATATAAATCGTCGCAAAATCAGGCTGACCAGTGATAGGGCAAAGGCTAGTAAATTCTGGGCAATTAAATTTAACAAAATAGTCGTTATTCGGATGTTTATTATCGAACGTTTCGAGTATTTCAGGACAATAGGTTGTAGGATAGCGAACAGACTGATCGCCTAGTAGTGTAATTTTATTCATGATGTTTCCTTAGTTTTTTAGCGTGGGAGGTTTACGAACCACGTAACAAGCCGCACACCATACTCTTTTTAAATATAAAAGTCTAGTGTGGTAAAGAATACAAAATATCAAACTAACACCATCAACAATAACCATTGATAGTGTTAATGATAAAAACACGGTGGAAAAGCAAGCAAAGTGGGTAAATAATCTATCTGTTACTGCTTATCTTAATTTTAATTCTTGATAAAATTTAGCTAATTCAGCTTTAGCTTCATTGAGTTCTTTTTCCGCATCGGCTAATTTGACTTGTTGTTTGGCAATTTTGTGCTCATCACCTTTTGTTTTTGCCTGATTCAATTCTTGGGTTCTTTCAACAACTTTATCTGTCTTTTCTTGAATTTTTTTATTATATTTTTCTTCTAACTCATCATTTGAACAATAATTATTGACATCATGTAATGCCTTTTCAAGCCCTTGAACTTGGTGAGAATTATTATTTTTTTTGGCATAATCAATCTGTGTTTCAATAGTTTGTTTTTTGCTTTCACACGTTAATCCTTCAGAATGTTCTGAAGCATAAGCACCAAGCGAAAATAAACTTGCCAAAGTAATAATGGTTACTTTAGTTATTACTTGAATTACTGATTTCATATCAATTCCCCCTCTTACCCTATTTTCTTAATTGAACCAAATCAACTTTGTGATCTTTACCTTTAGTCAGGATTAAACTCGCCCTTTCCTTTGTAGGTAAGATGTTTTCAACCAAATTTAACTCATTAATTTCACGCCAAAGGCGATTAGCAATGTTGACAGCCTCTTGTTCTGGCAGTTTTGAGTAGTGGTTAAAGTAAGAATTGGGATCACTAAATGCACCAGCTCTAAATTTTAAAAACCGGTTCACATACCAATCATGTAGTAACGAAACCTCGGCATCAACATAAATGGAGAAATCGACATAATCAGAGACAAAAACACGGTTATTTGCTTGCGGATAATTCAAGGTGCTTTGTAGTACATTTAATCCTTCAAGAATCAAAATATCTGGACTATCAATCACCATTTCTTCACCTTCGACAATATCATAAACCAGATGGGAATACACCGGTGCTTTAACGTTTGCTTGTCCTGACTTTATATCTGCAACAAAATTGATTAGTTTTTTAATATCATATGATTGTGGAAAGCCTTTTTTGTTCATTATTCCACGCTCTTCAAGGCATTTATTGGGGTATAAAAATCCATCGGTTGTCACTAAAGCTACTTTACGATGCTCTGGCCAACGCGTTAACAATGCCTGCAATACCCTTGCAGTTGTGCTTTTGCCTACAGCAACGCTACCGGCAATACCAATGATATAAGGGATTTTGTGACTTTTGCCTAAAAACTTAGACAGTACCGCCTGCCGGCTAAAGCTGTTACTAATATAATAATTAAGTAATCTTGATAAAGGTAAATAGATGTCACTGACTTCATCCATAGATAAGTCTTCATTAATGCCTTGTAAAGAAGTTAACTCGTCAGGGGTTAACGTCATCGGTACTGCGTTACGCAAACTTGCCCATTCTTGACGATTAAATTGCATATAAGGGCTCAAATGATTTTTCATTTTATTTTGTTCTCTAATTCAATCTGACAAATTTATTGGGCTCAGATTATACATAAATCTCTTTTTTTACAATCTTAAATTAGCATGACTGCTTCATCATAGCTATATTTAAGACTTACTGATAAAATACGCTAGTTAAATGATTAACCCTAATATTAAACAGAGATTGTATGTTAAAAAATAAATCGAAACAAAAAACTAAAAAAAGCCGTCAAGAGATTAATGAAGAGTCTCGTGAGCTAAAGCGCAAACGTAAGCACAAAGGCTTACCAAGTGGCTCTCGCTTTAATAATCAAGATGATAACAAAAATAAAAATTCGACAAACAAAAGCAAAGATCCACGCATTGGCAGTAAAAAACCGATTTCATTAGTTGTTGAAAGTGCTAGCAATGCAATAAAACCGGTTAAACAACCGAAACCGGCTAAAACAGTTTTATCGCCACAACAAGAATTAGAACAATTAGAAAACGATCCAAAATTAGATATGTTACTGGATTTAGTCGAGCAAGATGCCAAACTCACTAAAGATCAACAAATTTATCTTGATAGCAAATTAAATCGTATTGATGAGTTGATGCAAGAGCTTGGTTATACTGATGATGATTTTGAAGATGAAGACGAAAAGAAAGAAGATATTGTTAGTTTATTAAAACGAAACTAATAAGAGATAACTGTCATTAGTACTTATTAGTATCTTCTCAATGTAAGCAGAAATAAGATCCTAGTCATTTAATTTCTGCTCATAATTTAAAATTAGAAACTATATTTTTTATACAATCCATTGATAACTTAAAAAGCGAGCGAATCATAATGCCAATATTAATTATGTTAAGTTTATATTTTGGGTTATTAATCTGCACATTGTTATATTTAAATAAAACCAATCGAATCAAAATTAAAACAAAAATTAGAAACCAACAAAAACAACAATTAAAAATTCACAAAAATAACAACATTAAACACAGCTCTAAACGGAAGCAACAGCATGACTAATATGCAATTATGGGATCAGGCGTTAATTGAAAAATATAACTATTCTGGTCCAAGATATACCTCTTATCCTACTGCACTTGAATTTAATGAAAACTTTAATGAGCAGGATTTTTTATCGGCAGCAGCACGTTACCCGACAAAGCCATTATCGCTTTATGTGCATATTCCGTTTTGCCATAAACTTTGTTATTTTTGTGGTTGTAATAAGCTTATTACTCGCCAAACGCAAAAAGTTACCAAATATTTAGATGTTTTAGATATTGAAATTGCCGAACGTGCCAAATTGTTTAACAATAGAACAGTAACCCAAATGCACTGGGGTGGCGGTACACCAACTTTTTTAACTGATGATGAAATCACTCGACTTATAACTTCGCTAAAAAAGCATTTCAATTTTGCCGATAACGCTGAACTTTCCATCGAAATCGATCCGCGAGAAATTACCCCACAAACTATTGATCATTTAGCTCACGTTGGGTTTAATCGATTAAGCATGGGAATTCAAGATTTTAATCATGAAATTCAAAATCTGATTAATCGCGAACAAGATGAAAACTTAATCCGATCACTGATTGCTCAAGCGCGTAAAAATCATTTTCATTCAATTAGTCTAGATCTCATTTATGGCTTACCCAAACAAACAGTTACTAGTTTTACCGAAACGCTCAATAAAGTAATTGATATTTCGCCCGATCGTTTAAGTGTATTTAATTATGCCCACTTGCCTAGCCGTTTTGCAGCACAGCGTAAAATTAAAGATGCTGATTTACCTAATGCTAATCAAAAATTACAGATTTTACACACAAGTATTCAAAAACTAACCGAAGCAGGATATCAATTTATCGGCATGGATCATTTTGCCAAACCTACTGATGAATTAGCAATTGCCCAACAAGAAAATCAATTGCACCGTAATTTTCAGGGTTACACAACGCAAGGAGATGCAGATTTACTTGGGCTGGGTGTGTCAGCCATTAGTATGTTAGGTGATAGTTATGCGCAAAACCAAAAAGATCTTAGAGCTTATCAAAGTCAAGTTGAACAAAACGGTCATGGATTATGGAAAGGATTCACCTTAAATCGTGATGATATTATTCGTCGTGATGTAATCAAGCAACTCATTTGCCACTTTTATTTAGATAAAAAAGCAATAGAAGAACAATTTCATATCCAGTTCGATAACTATTTTGCTGAGGATTTAAAACTACTCGCTCCATTGCAACAAGATGGGTTAGTTACAGTAAATGACAAGATAATTAAAGTTCAACCTAAAGGGCATTTACTGATACGCAATATTTGTATGTGCTTTGATATTTATATGCGAAAAATGGCACGACAACAGCAGTTTTCTAGGGTTATTTAATTTGAAGTCGTTTTCCAAATTACTGTAAACAACGCTAGTGATTCCTACAAAATAAATATTATGATAAAATTTAGTCGAATTTAATAAAAAAAATAATAAATTATTTATTTTATTGTGATAAAAACTTAGCTTTTAAATTCACAATTTTAGCCTTTAGACATGAAATTTTTATTTTAATAAGGAGTATATTTATAAAATGGGATTGATGAATAAATTAGTAGAAGTATTTCCAACTCGCCCTTTAAAAGTTATGAAACTAAAGCAAGAAGGCTCATTTCATCAAATAAGAAGATTACTTGCGGCAATAATTCTCTTTGTGTTAGCTATATTTCTTGGCATAAGAAATTATCCTGGATTAATTGATGATTATAAAATATCACGGAATCCAGTTGTGGTTAACTATGATGTAGAAGGAACATGTCGTGCAAAACGTGCGGTTGATAACTGTTCAGTGAAAATTACCACTGATACAGGACAAGTTATTAAGCGTGATTATACTTTCATTGGAGGGAAAAAAGGAAATTATCAAGTTGTAACTATAGCTTCTGCCGATGATCCATCACTCGTAACAATCGACTTAGCTATTGAGAATATGCGAACTGTATTTGTGGCTACAACTGGTCTTATTATTGCTTTGTTGTTTGTTGCATGGATGAGTTTAGGATGTTTCTTAAGAACACATAGAATGATAAAAGTTATCAATGAAATTAACGGACAAAAATTAACCCCTGTTATTGTGCCGATTAAATTAGTCACTTATGGTAAAACAATAACAGCTTTATATCGTGCAAACAATGCGCAAGGAGTAAGCGCTAAATATGCAGCCAATTTTAATAAAGGCTCAAACGGTGGACCAGTCATTATAGGCGATATGACTAGAAATAAATGTAATGCTTTGGCCGTAGTCGGAGAAAACAACTCGGTTCCTATTCTTCTTGATCAAAATTTTACGCGCTGTGATTTTACCTATAACGAAATGCAGGCATTAAAAGAAGCTCTCTCTTAATTGAGATATGATATCAATAATAGTGAAATCAGTTTAATTTTTAATATTTAAATTTTATACATAGGGCGATAACATCGCCCTATTTTTTTAAACTTGTGATATGTATTGCAACTTATTATTTTTTAAATAAAATAAATAAACTGCGCTTATTAATGACTTGCTAGATAAACCTTAAATTTTGTCGTTTGGGCAATCACTTCAACGCTTTTAAATGTTTCATCTAAAATGGTTTGATACGGTAAAAATGAATTTGCCACAATGCACAAATAACCATTTAATTTTAGGTGTTTTTTCGCCTCTTTAATTAGCGCATTAACGGCTGTGTAATTTGTCTCTTTGCCATCATGAAAAGGTGGATTAGAAACAATTAAATGATATTTATCATTCAGATTAGAAAAAACATCACTCGCCACAACGGTTGCATTCACGTTGTTACTGTTTAATGTTGCTTTACTTGATTCAATTGCTGCACTGCTTACATCGGATAACGTTAGTGTAATATCAGGGTGTAATTTACCTAGCACCGTGGATAAGATGCCCGAACCACATCCCACATCTAATACATTACCTTTAATAATATCAGTACGATCCATTAATGCATTTAAGAGTAATTCACTGCCAGCATCTAACCCTTTTTGACTAAACACACCGGGTAAACTTTTGATTTCAATATTCTGATTTTCAATAGTTAAATGATAACTTAACCACCACTCATCAAGATCAAAGGCCAAACGGCTATCCGCCTGAAAGTGGTATAAACCACAACGCCTTGCACTGTCGATTTTTTGAATTGTACCAAAATCACTCAATAACGCTTCCACGCTTTTTACACCTGTTCTATTTTCACCAATGATAAAAATATCACTGCCTTTTGGCATATTGTGCAATAAATAAGAAAGTTGAAATTGTGCTTCGCTTTTCGTTTTTGGCCAATAGTAAATTAGCGTATCCATGCCAACATAAAGTTCTGCTTCTGGCAATAATGAAAAATAAGTATTCTTGCCACGGGCACTATTTTTTAAACGCAAATAAGTATGAAATTGTGTGCAATGAATCTTAATTTGATTTGCCGACATAATAGCCGGATAGCTATCTTGAATATCACCAGCTATAATCACATTTTTATCGTTAAAAAATGTTTGATGACGTTCAAGCACTTGACTTGCTGGAGTAAAAGCAGATGTTGCCATATTTCCTCAATGAAAAACCTTTATAATTTGATGCGTTGATTATACAATTAACTATCTTTAATCTCTAATAAAAAACAGCAAGTCAATAATGACACAACAAGATTGGTATTTAAAACAGTGCAATATAACGCAATATGTTTTGCGTAACTCGAATGTCTTTAAAGGCGAAATCGCACCTAATATCAGTGATAAGGTCCGTTTAATTGTCGTTGCCAAGCAGCAACCTACCCAAAAAATCTATTTAGATATATTAAATGCGATTAGCCTTACTCAAGATCAGGTGTTAGTATTAACACCATCCCAACTCATTGTACCAGCAAATGATATTAAGACTGTGATTTGGTTTATTGATGTTAAGCCCGAAGAGTCTTGGCAAAACCCATTAACCATTCAAACCGCTAGCTTAGATCAGCTTGCCAAAACTCCACAACAAAAACGCCTACTGTGGCAACAATTATGTCAATATGAAAACTATTTCCACCCTGACCGAACATGATTTAACAAAAGCCTTTGAATTAGAACTGATCTGTCATGCTATTCCTTGGTCAAAACAGACATTCTTTTCAAACCAAGGCGATCGTTACTTAAATTTTAAAATAACGATTGATAACCAAATAGCAGGATTTTGTATCTGCCAACAAGTCGCCGATGAAGCTAATTTATTTAATATTGCAATACATCCCGATTTTAGAAAACAGGGACTAGCAAAGGCTTTGCTCAATCATTTAATAGACACGTTAATAACTATAAAATCGCCTTGTCCGATTTCGACGCTTTGGCTTGAAGTGCGACAATCAAATAGCCCTGCAATCAAGCTATACCAAACGCTGGGGTTTAACCAAATAACTGTTCGTAAAAACTATTACCCAACAGCTGATGGTAAACAAGAAGATGCAATCATAATGGCTTATACATTAGCTTTGTGATAAACCAATAAGATAAGCAAAAAGGAAAAGTGTAATGTCGAAAAATAGTGCCTTACTCTTTGTTAACGGTGAACCACCACAACACAACGTTTACCATTTAGATAATTATAGCTACATTGCTTGCACTGATGGTGCTTACCATAATTATCTGTCGACATTAACAATTGAACCTGATTTTATTATTGGAGATTTAGACAGTTACCATGCTAACAAAACAATTCCACCTAAAACCCAAGTTATTCACACGCCCGACCAAAATAAGACTGATTTTGAAAAAGCTATTTTATTTTTAGCTAGTAAAGGGGTGACAAAATTTGATGTTTATGGTGCTTGTGGTCGTGCTAGCGATCACTTTTTGGGAAATCTTTCTGTCGCAATGCAATATTATCATCAATATCAAATCACATTTTATGATAACTATTGCTATTTCTTTTTTGCCAAGTATGATCAAGAAATCATCAATGTAAAAGATCATATTATTTCACTAATGCCACTTTCTAAAGTAACGGGCTTAACCATCACTGGCTTTCAGTACCCTTTGATTGACCAGACGCTATCTTTAGGTGGACAGGTTAGTTTACGAAATAAAGCGATCAACAATTTAGTTCAAATATCTTTTAAGGAGGGACACCTAATGGTTTTTATTGAAAATTTACATAATGTTAATTAACATTGACATTAACATTTACATTACTTTACAATAGTTCACCAAAATAATAAGCATAATTACTGGTCAAAGGATACACGCCATGCTTTTAAAAAAAATTTCTGTCCTTATTTGTGCCTCATTTGTTTCCTGTATGTCTTTTGCACAAATGAATGACGCACAAAGCGAAACAGATAACGTAATCGATACATTTTTTCAATGTGATAATCAGTTTTACGAACAACTTGCCAAACATCAAGAATCAATAAGTCAATACGTTGATTTGGCAACTACACCCGATAATGTAACTTATATCCCTGTTGAATCTATTCAAGAGAACGATAAAAATAAAGTTCTATTTAAAAAACCATTGGAGTATCGAGGTTTAAAAATTACTGGCTATCAAAGCATCTATATTCCCACCACCTTGTCTGGTCAATATTTGTACTGGGGATTTATTTTTGATAACAAAGAAGACGAAATTAAAAACGCTTTAAATAACATTAACTGGTTGCCATACAACACTAATGTTTATATCGCAAATGCTAAAATTTATGATCTCAACGCAAAATTAACCGAATGGCAAGATGACCTTTATGCCATTGATGGTGTTGCACCAAGATTTGGTACCATTAATAAAGCACTTTATTTAGAAGACATTACCGATAAGCAAAGTAGTGTTTTTTGCTCTATCCAAGGTGATTTAAAAAAAGAAATTCTGATCGAGGCCCGTCCAGATCTAAAACCAATCATCGAAAAACAAGAAGCTGAACAACAAGAACGTATTAAAGCATATAAAGAGAAGAAGCAAAAAGAAGAGGCAGAAAAAGAAAAGTTACAGCAACAACAATCCCAACCACAAACTAATACGACAGAAACTACGTCAAAAGATGGAGATAATATTTAAATGAAAAAGCTCAGTTTATTCTTAATTCTCTTTTCTTTTGTAACATTTGCTCATGCAGTTGAAGAAAAAGCCGACACCGAAGCTAAAACAAATACAGCGGCTGAAAGTTTGAAAGATCCTAGAGTAGGTAAGCAATTTATTCCTACCTCTAAATCTAACGAAGATAATATCATTGGTTATTCATTTTTAGATAGACAATCAATCAAACCGCATCCTTTCAATGAACGAATTCGTGTATTTAGTGAAGTAACTAATTACAGTCCTGAATTAGTACAAAAAAATGATGATGGTACTGAAACACCATATAATTCCATCAAAATTGATTATTATGCCAATTGTGACAAAATGGAGTTAGCAAAAGGTAAACTAAGAACAATCAAAAATAACTTTGGTGATGGCGAATTAGTTAACACCCTTGAAATACCAAACCGCTGGGTAGCGATAACTCAAGATAACGAACAATATAAGTTACTTGTTATTGCTTGTTCTTTACCGCTTGCTAATAAATAATTATTAGATCCACACCCTATTTTACTCTTGCCACCTTGCTGTGGCAGAGTATATCCATTTATGCTACTATCGCTCTATTATTTATTTTAATGATGATACCTTTATGAATATCACACAATTCCATACGCTTGCTGATCAGTTATTTAATAAAATCGAACTGTTTTTGGATGATTACGCAGATGAACATGACATCGATTTAGACTATGAAACCAATGGTAATGTTATTACAGTTAGTTTTCCCAACGGTAGTAAAATCATTGTTAATACTCAAGAGCCACTTTTGCAGGTTTGGCTAGCCACACGAAAACAAGGTTATCATTTTGACTATGTTAATGATAATTGGATCTGTAATCGAACTAACGAATCATTTGACCGAATTTTTTCTGAATCAGTAGTAGAGCAATCAGCTCAATAGCACAAACAAAAAAAACGAGAATTAATTTAACCATTAATTCCCGTTTTAATCACATCATGATACAAACTAACCAAATAAAAGCTATAATAAAGTAAGATTTGCTAATTTAACCACTAGCCATTTAACCCCTTCATTGACAAAAGCTATTTGTGCTCGCTTATGATCACCTTCACCATCGATGCAAACAATGGTTCCTTCACCAAAACGATTATGTAACACTTTACGACCTAACTTATAACCATCATCAATTTGGCGAGCCTTTTTAGGATAAGCTTTTTTATAGTCACGATATGCGTTTCGATCAGACGATTTGATAGTACCTCGATGGCTGATCTGGTTTAATGCCTCCACCGGTAATTCGGATAAAAATCGCGAAGGTAAATTACGCTCTTCACGACCATATAGGCGCCTTATCTCGGCTAATGACAGTGTTAGGCGTTTACGTGCTCGAGTGATACCGACATATGCAAGACGCCTTTCTTCTTCCAGTTTTTCGACATCTTGTGCTGAACGCTGATCAGGGAATATGCCGTCTTCTAATCCAACGATAAACACATTATCGAACTCAAGCCCTTTAGCTGAATGTAGGGTCATCAATTGCACGGAATCTTGTTCATTAACTAAATCTCGGCTTTCTAGTGAAGTATAAGCTAAAAAAGACTCTAAAACAGTTAATGGTTTACCCGTTTTACTATCTTCAATAACGGTATTTTCAGCAGAATGGTAAAACTGTTCTGCAGCTGATACCAACTCTTCAAGATTTTCTAACCTTGATTGCCCTTTTATACCGGGTTCTTGCTCGTACATCTGCAATATGCCCGATAATTTAATAATAAGATCAAGTTGCTTGTAAATTGGTTGTGATTCTACTTTATCAAAAATAAATTCCATCAAGTCCAAAAAGCGACTCAAACCTAGACATTGTCTTTCGCTTAATGCATTGGTTTGGATTAGCGTTAAACAGGCGTCCCACAATGAAATACCATGTTGCTTGGCTACAGATCTAACTCTATCTAGCGTGATACTACCAATACCTCGTGTTGGAGTATTAATTGCTGCTTCAAACGCCATATCATTATTGTGATCATGCAATAGGCGTAAATAGGAAAGCGCTAATTTTACTTCTTGTCGTTCATAAAAACGAATAGAGCCATAAATTTGGTAAGGTAGTCCCGCTTGTAATAATGTATCTTCAAGTATACGTGATTGCATATTGCTTCGGTACAAAATAGCGCAACTTGAGTAGTTGTCGCCTTCTTGATGGCATTTTTTTATTTGATTGGCAACAAATCTTGCTTCATCAACATCATTGTAACCAACATAAAGCAAAATCTGTTCGCCATCGCCACTATCTGTCCATAAGTTTTTCCCCAATCGCTTGGTATTTTGCGCTATTAATTTATTTGCAGCGTCTAAAATATTACTCGTTGAACGATAATTTTGCTCTAATCGAATAATTTCAGTTTCAGGGTAATCATTGATAAATAATTGAAGATTATCCGCATTGGCACCGCGCCAACTATAGATAGATTGATCATCATCACCCACAATCATCACATTAGCAGTATTGCCAGTTAGCTTTTGTAACAAGCGATACTGGATCTTATTGGTATCTTGGAATTCATCAATTAAAATATTACAAAAACGATGATGACAATACCTCAAGACTTCTTCGTCTCGACAAAGTAGTTCATAAGTTCTTAGAATTAATTCTGAAAAATCAAGGTAGCCGAGTTTATCACAAATAACTTGGTAGTCATGATAAATCGTTTGCCACATGACTTGTTTAGGATCTTCAGGAACAATATCCTCTGCGCGAATGCCTTTTTCTTTTTGAGCAGAAATAAAAGCAGCACACTGTTTAGCTGACCACTGTTTTTCATCAATTTTGAGTTCACGAAAAATCCGCTTGATAAGCCGTACTTGGTCTTCGGTATCTATCAGTTGAAAATTAGGCGGCAACTTAGCCTGCTCTGAAAACATGCGTAATAACCGATGAGTCAACCCATGGAAGGTACCGACCCACATACCATTAAAATAACTTTCACCGACTAATGCTTGGATACGTTCTTGCATTTCAGCCGCAGCTTTATTGGTAAAAGTAACCGCAAAAATTGAGCCGGAAGAATATTGTTTTTCGATACAAAGCCAAGCAATCCGATGAACTAAAACCCGAGTTTTACCACTTCCTGCACCAGCAAGAACAATGGTGTATTGATTATCAGTGGTGGCAGCATTTTGTTGTTCTGCATTCAGGTCTTTTAATAATGATTTATTCATTTCCATTATACTCAAACCTATTTTAATAATAAAAAATGCTAACAAGCATTAATATTGAAAATGTTAATATTTTCATCATATTCCGAGATGTTTTTGTTGAGCGTGATCAAATAGAATATAAAGGTAATAACAAAACCATCAAGCGCAACATACCGAGCGCTTAACAAAACTTAACTTACCTTTACTTTGGTTTACTATCTATTTATGCAGATAAAGGTAAAATTATAACAGATTATCTAATTCTGGCAATTGAGTTATTTCGACGTGAGGTACACACCTTGCATCATCAAGCTGTAAAATATCACGTTCATAAATATTAATGAAACAAGCTAAAAAGCCATTATTGATGGCACCATTAACATCCGTCAATAAATTATCCCCCACATGTAAGATATGGTGCGATGGAATAGCTAATTTGTGGCAGGCCAATTCAAAAATCTCAGGAAAGGGTTTTGAACGCCCGTGTTCACCACCACGTAGTGAAAATTGGAAATAATCTCCCAGGCCAATTTGGTTAACATCAACGTTACCATTAGTGATCACAGCCAAAGGGTATTTGGTAGCTAATTTGCTTAATAATTTATGGGTTGATTCTGGAACTTGAATCTTATGTCGCCAAAAATTAAAACAAGCAATTGATTCATCGATTACATCTGCAAATTTTTGCACTGGTATGTTAGTTTTACTTAACAACGATTTGATAGTTTGAATTCGCCAAACAATCACATCGTGATAAATTTCAGGATCAGACACAAGCACAGCGTGCTTTTCAGCAAAATATTCCGATATCGTTAGCGTGCGTAATTGTTCATAACCTTGAAGCGTTTTGATCATTTCTTCTTCTGCTTTTTCAACAATCATGCTGTTATCATATAACGTATCATCAAGATCGAAAGTCAATGCTTTAATCGTATTAATAGATCGATAAAAGTTCATTATTATTTTCCTCTTTTTGCTCGTGGATGTGCTGAATCATAAACTTCTGATAGGTGTGAAAAATCCAAATGAGTATAGACTTGGGTCGTTGATAAATCAGCATGCCCTAGCAACTCTTGGACTGCACGCAAATCTCGACTTGATTCAAGCATATGTGTGGCAAATGAATGGCGTAGTTTATGAGGATGAACATGACTGCTTAAACCTTGTTTAACGCCCCACTGTGCAAATCGTTTTTCAACATTACGTGGTGAAATTCGTCTGCCTAACTTTGAAATAAACAAGGCATCGTCTTGTGGAACAAGACAATCCCTCATAGACAGCCAATGTTTAATCCATTTGATAGATTCTCGACCTAACGGCAGTTTTCGTTCTTTATTACCCTTACCCATTACGCGAATTTCGCCATCGGTAAGATTTAATTTCCGGCAATCAAGGCTAACTAATTCAGAAAGGCGCAATCCTGACCCATACATGATTTCAAGCATTGCTCTATCACGGACTGAAAGCGGATCGTTATAATTGATATCAAGCAACTTATTAATCTCGTCAATATCAATATTTTTAGGTAAATGCTGACCTAATTTTGGATTTAACACTCCACGAGCAGGGTTAGCTGTAAGACGCTCATTTTTTACCATCCAATCACAAAAACTACGCAAAGCCGATAGCCTTAATGATAAGCTTCTTGCTTGTAATCCTGTTTGTTTACTGCGACTAATTAACACCCTTACAGCCGATGAATCTAGATCATGCCACGTTGAAATTTCAGCCTCTTTTGCCAATGAAATAAGGGCATAAAGCTGACGTCGATAATTAATTTGGGTATTTAAACTGAGCTGCTTTTCTGACTTTAAATAATTCAAAAACTGATCAACAGGCAAAGTTAATGTAGCATTACTATTTTCGTTAGGTTGGACCATGACGTTTCCTTATCTTTTTCGCATAATCCATCGGCCAATTAAAATAGGTAAAATTTCACTCATTTTTTCAAGTAACAAAGTACCTTGTCCGGCTCGATAATGTTCTGGATTAGCGCTAGTAAACATTAACAGTCCCAAATCACCAAATTGCCCTAATAAAGATAAAGCCACCGACCCAACATAGCCATGCTCAGGTAATAAAAAATCAAGCTCAGTTGAATTTAGTGTGCCTAAATATTGTTGACTATACTGTAAATGTCTAACACGAATAAAATCAAATTGCGATGAATTTAAAGCTAAGTAAAGATAATTTGACGGTGCATTAAGCAGCCATTTATCGTCAAAAAGATATAAATAAGCACCACTAAGCCCTAACGATTTTGCCCATGTGTTTAATAATACAATTAATTCGCTTAGATCCTGAGCTTTAATCAATTCGATTTGCAGATCCATCAGTTGGCTAAACAACAGCTCGTTAGCACTGGCATGTTCCATCAATAATGAAATTTCGCATTCTAATTGATTAATTTTGTTGCGCTGACGAGCCATGTTCCATTCAGGTAATGAAATAATCCCTCGTACAGGATGAGGTACTCGCATACTCTCAACATACCGTGCATTTCGTATAAAAAAATCAGGATTATCAATAAGATATTGACTCACAATTTCGTCATTTAATTTTACTGATGAACACTGTTGTTGAGCTTTTTTTGCTCTTAAGTTTCGTGTATTTTTACCAACCATATTAACGTCTACTGTATTATTGTGTTATGTTTCTGCTACTTTTGGGCTTTGTTTAATGCGTTGAAAACACAAATAAAAACTTCAATAAAATCAATACCTTTTCTGAACGATTTTTGCCTTGCCATTTTTTATTAACAAATGCTAACATTTATTGGTGATGATATTAAAGTTAAGTCGCAATAAAACCATCATACACATGTGTAGCCGGCCCTGTCATATAAAGTGGTTGATTGCCACCTTTCCATTCAATCAATAATTTACCTCCAGGTAAATTAACATTAACACTTTGATTTAATAACCCTTGATTGATACCAACTGCAACAGCTGCACAGGCACCTGTACCACAAGCTTGTGTTTCGCCAACTCCGCGTTCAAATACTCGTAAGTTAATATTATTGCGATCAATAATATGCATAAACCCAATATTGGCGCGTTCAGGAAAGCGTTCATGTTGTTCTAATAGTGGGCCAAGCGTTGCAACTTCTGCAGTTACAATATTATCAACTTGAATCACACAGTGAGGATTGCCCATAGATGCAACACCACATAATACGGTCTGTTCTTGAGCTCGAATGATATAGGTTTTTTCTTCTTTAATAGCCTTGAAAGGAATTTTATTCGGTTCAAAAATAGGCACTCCCATATTCACACGTACTGTATCATCGTCATTGACGGTTAAAACAATATTACCTTTCATGGTGCTGACTTTTAATACGCGTTTTCGACTCAATCCTTTTAAACGAACAAAACGCGCAAAACAACGCGCTCCATTACCACATTGCTCCACCTCAGAACCATCGGAATTAAAAATACGATAATGAAAATCACTCTCTGGCACATAAGGCGGTTCTACTATAAGGAGCTGATCAAATCCAACGCCTGTATACCTATCTGCCATTCGTTTAATCATTTCAGTCGAGAGATGAACATTTTGCGTCACTGCATCAATAACCATAAAATCATTTCCGAGTCCATGCATTTTTGAAAAGTTCATCGTTAGTTTACCTTCTACTGTAACAGGTTATTATTTATTTTCTTTTTTGTTTCTAGCTTTGAATGTTAAACAGCATCCACTTAAATCTGAAATGTGATTATCATTAAGCATTTCGATACAATTTATCCAGATTATAAAACCACTTCACCGCGCCATAAATCTTCGAAAGATTCACGCTCACGGATTAATTTATGCTGTTGTTCATCAACAAGCATTACTTCAGCAGGTCTTGGATGGCTATTGTAATTTGATGCCATACTAAAGCCATAAGCTCCAGCACTACAAATGACCAACAAATCATCCTGCTTAACCGAAAGCTTGCGCTGATAAGCCAGAACATCGCTTGATTCACATATTGGCCCAACAACATTGTATGCAAAGGATTTATCGTCTGCTTGTGGTTGTTTTTCGGGCAATATGTTCATCCAAGCATCGTAAAGCGCAGGACGAATTAGGTCATTCATCCCCGCATCAACAATTGCAAAATGATTACCATCTTGATGTTTGGTATATTCTACTTTAGTGATTAACACACCTGAATTAGCAACAATTGAGCGCCCAGGTTCAAATAAAATTTCGATATCGGGATAATTAATTAATTTATTTTTCAACTCAGTCACAAGTTGCGATGCTGTCGGAGGTTGTTCACTATCATAGCAAACACCTAAACCTCCGCCTAAATCGATATGTTCAATAATAATGTTATCTGATTGCAATTTATCTACTAAGGCAAGAATACGATCGGCAGCATCAAGAAATGGCGATAATTGAGTTAATTGTGAACCAATATGACAATCAATACCAACAATATTGATATTGGCTAATGATCGTGCCTTTCGGTAAACATCTAAAGCTAACTCATAGCTAATCCCAAATTTATTTTCGCGTAGACCGGTTGAGATATAAGGATGTGTTTTAGCATCTACATCGGGATTGATTCTTAATGAAATCGGTGCAGTTTTATTTAATCGTTTGGCAACTTCATTAATTCGATACAATTCGGCTTCAGACTCAACATTAAAGCATTTAATACCGACTTCAAGCGCACGTTCAATTTCAACGATTGATTTAGCTACGCCAGAAAAAACGATTTTTTTAGGATCAGCACCCGCTTTTAATACTCGCTCTAACTCGCCTTGTGAAACAATATCAAAACCAGCCCCCAGTTTTGCCAGTAAACTTAAGACAGCTAAATTACTATTAGCTTTAACCGCATAACAAACTAAATGCTTATTATTGATCAAAGCCTGTTCATAAGCTAAAAACTGTTTACTTATGTGATCGGCTGAATAAACATATAATGGAGTACCATACTGCTTAGCAAGATCGGCTATCGCTATTTGATTTGCAAATAAATGATCATGTTGATAAGTTAAAAAATCCATCGTTTTATTCCATTATGCAGTTTTAATCAATATATCAGATTGAATTGAGGCAGTTTTTGTTAGTTTGGTTTGTTGCGTTTGTGCCTTTTCAACTGGATGATAAAGTGGGCCCTTTAATCCACATCCCACCAATGCCAAAGTAACGAAAAAGATAGAGAGTGATTTTATAGTTAATTTCATACAACCTTCGCAATTCTTTCCATTTTTTATGATGCTATCTATATTACACGATAGCCATAACAGTGCAAAGCGCAAATAATCATGGCTAACCAAACAGATATAAAAATGGATAAACTTATAAAGTTAAAAATTTAAGATTAAAGCCATATATCAATTTGCCAAATAATAACCAATTGAGTAATTAACTGTTTTATTGCAATGGGTTGGATTGATAGCAATTTAAAAAATATCATTTCAAATCAACCTATCTAAATTTACGCATTAATATATTTTTCACGATTTGGTAACCAGCAATCAACTAATTGCACTGCGCTTTGTGGGTAGTTTTTTTGGATATCATAAGAGGCTTGCTGTACTTCGCTAATCAAATGCTGGTCGCGAATCAGATCAACCACTTTAAAATTAGCCATTCCCATTTGCCGTGTTCCCAAAATTTCACCACCACCTCGAAGTTCAAGATCTTTTTGAGCAATAATAAAACCATCATTACTTTCACGCATTACCTTCATGCGTGCTTGGGCAATTTTGCTTAAAGGCGCTTGATACATCAACACACAATGAGACACCGCCGAACCACGTCCGACTCGTCCACGCAACTGATGCAATTGGGCTAAACCTAATCGTTCTGCATTTTCGATAATCATTAAACTAGCGTTAGGTACATCAACACCGACCTCAATGACCGTTGTGGCAACAAGCAATTGAATTTTTCCGGCTTTAAAGTCTTGCATGACGGATTGTTTTAAATCAGATTTCATTTTGCCATGTACTAACGCAATGTTTAAATGAGGTAAACGCACTTGTAATTCAGCAACCAGCATTTCAGCCGCTTGCGCATCAAGCGTTTCAGACTCTTCAACCAAAGTACATACCCAATATACTTGGCGATTATCTAAACAAGCCTGATTTACACGTTCAATGATCTCATCACGGCGAGTATTAGGTATAACAACTGTGGCAATGGGCGTTCGTCCCGGTGGTAGTTCATCAATAACTGAAACATCGAGATCGGCATAAACTGTCATGGCTAATGTTCTGGGAATAGGCGTTGCGGTCATAATTAATTGATGTGGATAAAGATGATCTTTAATGCCTTTTTCCCAAAGACTTAAGCGCTGATTAACACCAAAACGATGCTGTTCATCAATAATAACCAAACCTAATGAATTAAATTGCACTTTATCGACAAACACTGCATGAGTTCCAATTAACATGGTAATTTCACCATTTAAAATACGCTCATAACGCTGTCGCTTATTTTTGGCTGTTAAACTCCCTGATAACCAATCAACAGAAATACCTAGTGGATCAAACCATTGTTTAAAATTGTGATAATGCTGTTCTGCTAATATTTCAGTCGGCGCCATTAAGACCACTTGGTTACCGTTTTCAATCGCATTTAATGCCGCTAATGCAGCAACTAACGTTTTGCCAGAGCCCACATCACCTTGAACTAATCGCATCATCGGCACAGGTTTGGTCATATCTTGATAAATATCTTGCACAACTCGTTGTTGAGCACGAGTTGGGGTAAAGGGCAATGATGATAAAAACGGCTTAATCAAGCGTTGATTTGGAAAAAATTGATGCGATTGCTGGTTTTGGTTATGTTTTTTTATCATCAACATACTCAAATGGTACGCAATCAATTCTTCAAAGATAAATCGTTTAATCGCAGGGTGTTCGCCCGATTCTAACTGCGCAATTTGGGTATCAATCGGTGGGTTATGAATAGTATTTAAACAATCTAATGCTGACAAAAAATGACAAGCTAGTTGTGGTGGTAAAATTTCGTCTGGAGGATTATTTTTCAAAAACAATAATGCCGTCATAATCGATCGTCGAATCACTGTTTGAGATAATCCATAGGTGGTTGAATAAATAGGCGTATATTTTTCTTGATCATCATTTAAGGTGGTGCTTTTATCATCTCGATTAGTTTTAAGTTTAAATTGAGGATGAATAATTTCAAGGTGGTTTTTTCCGCGTTTTATTTCACCATAAGCACTAATCCATTTTCCTTTGATTAACGAAGCTTTCATGCCCGCAGTAGAATGCATAAATCGTAATAAAGCAATGCCTGAATGGTCTTGAATATAGCAAACGAGCATTTGCCGACGGCTAAATGTCACTTCGCTTTTGACAATCACACCTTCAATTGTCGTAAATTCACCGATAACGGCATCACCAATAGCACAAGACGAAGTGCGATCTTCATAACGCAAAGGAAAATGCAATAGCAGATCTTTGGCGGTATAAATACCTAATGTATTGAATTTTTTTTCTAAACTTGCACCAATACCCATTAATTTTATTAACGGCAAATGGTCTAGAAAACGATTTATCATAATGACTAATTTATATTTCGTATAACACTTACTACATCAGGTTGAAGTGATATTTTACGAATTAATTCATTAAGTTGTTGAGTATTTTTTACTTCTATCTGTAAGATAACAGTATAAATTTGCCTATCTTTTTCTTCAGTATTTAGCCATTGCAAATGAGTATTGTCATCATTAATAATCGAAAGAATATGAGCTAAAGAGCCTTGCGTATTTAAAATATCGACCCAAATTTCAGCAACAAAGCGTTGAGAAATATCTGGTGCCCATTTGAGCGAGATGTATTTTTCTGGGTTATTTTGATAACCAGTAATATTGCGACAAGATTCATGATGCACTGTCAGTCCCTTTTCAGGACTAACATGTCCAACAATAGGATCATTGGGAATAGGATGACAACACTTAGAAAATGTTACCAAAACGCCTTCACTACCAGTGATAACAAGTGTTTTATTTTGCTCTGATTTACTTTGTAACAGCGATTTATGTTCTAAACCTTTAGCAATAAAATGACTCATAATATTGCCTAGTCCTATTTCGGCTAAGACGTCATCAAAAGTGGGTAATTGTGCTAATTCAACCACTCTAGCTTTTTGACTTGATGATAACCCACTAATACCGCCAGATTTAACTAACGAAAGATTAAGTAAACGCCGACCTAATTCAACGGCATCTTCACGCTTAAGTGTTTTAAGCGCATGACGAATACGCAATTTTGCTTTAGCACTCACTACAAAATTCAGCCAATTGGCATTAGGTCGACCTTCTGGTGAGGTAATAATTTCAACCGTCTGCCCACTACTTAATGGTTGTGATAGTGGATAAGGTTTACGATCAACAATCGCGCCAATACATTGGTAACCGATATCCGAATGAACCGCATAAGCAAGATCAACCGCAGTCGCCCCTTCAGGTAACTGAACAATACGGCCTTTAGGAGTAAAAACGTAAATCTCTTTAGGAAATAAGTCTGATTTTACGTTTTCGATAAATTCAAAAGAGTTCCCTACACTTTGTTGTAGTTCTAGCAGGCTTTGCATCCAACGCTGTGCTTTAATTTGCGTTGTAGTATTGTTTAATTCGTCAGTTTCGTTATATACCCAATGCGCAGCAACGCCCATTTCGGCCATTTGATCCATATCTTCGGTACGAATTTGCACTTCAACTGGCGTTCCGTGTGGACCAATTAACGATGAATGTAACGACTGGTAACCATTCGCTTTAGGAATCGCTATATAGTCTTTAAAACGATTAAGCCGTGGTTTATATAAATTATGTACCAACCCAAGTGCACGATAACAAGCATCGACATCTTTAACCACAATTCTAAAAGTGTAAATATCCATAATGGAATGAAACTGCTGCTCGCGCAGTTTCATCTTTTGATAAATCACATAAATATTTTTTTCAATACCTGTCACTTTTGCATCAATATGTGAGTCGTGTAATCGCTGTTTTATTTCAGACAAAATCTGTTGAATAAGCTCTTTTCGGGTATTACGCGCTGTTTTAATCACTTTTTCAATCACTTTAGCGCGATTGGGATGCATTGCTGTAAAGCCCAAAATCTCAAGTTCAGTTTTAATATGATGAATACCTAAACGATGAGCCAAAGGAGCATAAATTTCGAGAGTTTCTTTAGCAATGCGACGGCGTTTGTCAGGCCTTAAAGCCTCCAACGTGCGCATATTATGAGTACGATCGGCAAGTTTAATTAAAATAACGCGCACATCTTCGGTCATAGCTAGCACCATTTTTCGAAAATTTTCGGCTTGTGCCTCTTGTCTGTTACGGAATTTTAATTTATCAAGTTTAGAGACACCTTCTACTAAAACGGCGACATGATTACCAAATTTGTTTGTAATATCTTGAAAGGTGACCGGAGTATCTTCAATAGTGTCATGTAAAAGTGCGGCAATAATGGTTTCATAATCAAGCCGCATTTCAGCTAAATTTGTTGCCACTGCAACAGGGTGAGTGATATAAGGTTCACCACTACATCGGAATTGCCCTTCATGAGCATTTTTAGCAAAAAGATAAGCATCTTGTATCAATTCGACTTGTTTAGGAGGAAGATAAGATGCTACAAGCTCTTTTAAGCTATCAAAATATTGCATAAGCAATTCCTGTCAAGCTAAGCTTATTCGTACGATGGTGTATTTTCGAGAAGAATCGACTCATGAAGCGTTGCACGGACTTCTGCTTCCTCATCTTGGCGTGCTTGGAAATCGGCAACATCAAGAATTTGCTTATTAACAAGACCTTCTTCAATTTCACGCAAAGCAACAACCGTTTCTTTGTCGTTTTCTTCCGGAACCAGTGGTGATTTATTTTCAACTTGTAGTTGACGAGCGCGTCTTGCTGCTACAATAACGAGATCAAAGCGATTACCAATTTTTTCTACTGCATCTTGAACAGTTACACGTGCCATTTTTACCTCTAAAATTGTTTACTAAAATGCTTCATTTGAAAGATCTAGTATTCTACTTAAATTTGTAGGGTATTGTCTATATTAATATTGGCTGATCTATCGAAAACAAGGGATATTTAAATAAATAAAAAAAACAAATTTCTCATATTTAATCATCCATTATGATAACTGATCATATTCATCGTCAATCTTATTATCCATATGCTCCTTACTTTGAATCAATCTAACCGCAAAATAAAGATCATAAGCGAACTCAACATATTCCTCATCAAGCCTAATATTCATTTTTTTAAACCAGTTTTTGAGCGTTTTACGTCGACCAGATAAAATTAGAATAATGTTTCTTACTTTTAAAGACTTCACCAATTCATCAATTCCCGACAGCACACTAACATCTTTATAAGTAAAACAAGGAATTGCATCAACAATCACATAGTGTATAGGCTCTTGAGCTTCGTCAACATAACTAATAATTCTTCGTTTAAAATACGCAATATTAAAATACGTCAATGGAGAATTAAATCTATAAATCATCGTATTAGTGAGCGGCTTTACATCTTGACTTATTGAATGAATTCGACCACTTTCATCAACGCCTAGCAATTGATCGTTTGGCCTAAATACACGACGTAAAAACAAAAATAGCCCTAATAACACGGCTAACGCCATACCCGGAATAATACCGATAACTAGTACTGATACAAGTGTTGTCAAACTTAAATAAAACGCATCCCGATCAAATTTAAAAAAGCTGATAATTGTTTGAAAATTGATTAACGAAATTGAAGAATAAATTAAAATCACCCCTAACACGCAAGTTGGAATAAATTGTAAAGGTGAAAGAAAAAACAATACAACTATACCAATTAACATTGCGGCAATAATCGAAACGAGCTGAGTTTTACCCCCATTGGCATCATTCACAGCGGTTCTTGATGAAGTACCACTAACAACAAAACCTTGTGATAACCCGGCTACAATATTGGCGATACCCAATGCTTTAAATTCAACATCAGCATTAGTTTCATAGTTATTTTTAGAGGCAAAACTGCGTACGGTTATCATCATGCTCACAAAGCAGATGATGGCAATATTAAGTGAAGGGACAACTAAATCACGCATTAAACCTTTATCAAAATCAAGCCATGATTCGGCAGGAATAAAATCACTGCTCACATTACCAATAATCCGAATATTAAAATGATCAAAATTAAACAGCCATGAAAAAAACGTCATCACAATAACGGCTAACAGCGGCGCTGGATATTGAGGCTTTAAACGCTTTAAAACAATTAAAATTAATAACGTAAAAAATGAAACCAGTGCAGTACCTATATGGATTTGTAGTATTTTAAAGGGGAAATACACAATTCGCTCAATCAAATAAGAATAATCATAACTAAAGCCTAATGTTTTGGCTAACTGATCAACCATAATGGTGATTGAAATACCATTTAGTAAACCAATTAAAATAGGCTGACTAAGCAAGTCAGCCAAGGCTCCTAGATGCAACTTTCCTGCGATGATACACCAAATACCGATCATGATTGTTAAGATCACAACTAATTGCCAACGCAATATTGGATCATTTGCCGCTAACGGTAATACAACAGCCGCAACCACAGCACAAGTAGCCGTATCAGGCCCTACAATCAGTTGCTTAGAAGAACCAAAAAGCGCATACACAATTAAAGGTAAAATGGTCGAATATAGTCCAGCTATAGCTCCAACGCCAGTCAATTCAGCATAAGCAATTGACACGGGTAATGAAACAGCGGCAACCGATAGACCAGCCTTAATGTCAAAACCCAAATACTCGCGTTTATACTGTAATAAACTGCTTAACCCCGGCATCCATGAAGTTATTTTTTGAAAAAAAGCACTGTGAAAAAATCTACCCATACTGATCCTTATTTTCCTGCTATGCTCATATTATCAATCAAAATTGAGCCACATTGGATGTTTGTTCTTGTTTCAACATCATTACCGATTGCCACAATGTTCTTATAGATATCCTTAAGATTACCAGCAATGGTAATTTCGTTAACTGGATATTGAATTTGACCATTTTCAACCCAAAAACCAGTAGCTCCACGCGAATAATCGCCGGTCACACTATTAACACCTTGCCCCATTAAAGAAGTTATAACAACACCTTTATCCAATTTTTTAAGCATATCATCAAAACCCGCATTGGTTTGGCTTGGTGATACAAACCAATTATGAATTCCACCTGCATGCCCAGTCGAGGTTAAACCCAATTTACGCGCCGAATAGTTACCTAACAAATAAGTTTGCAACACACCTTGCTCAACAATATTACGTTGAACTGTTTTAATACCTTCACTATCAAAAGGTGATGACCCAACACCTTTTAGTATATGAGGATCTTCATAAATGGTTAACCAGTTAGGAAAAATAGTTTGCCCAACACTGTTTAATAAAAACGAGGATTTACGATAAATTGCCCCACCACTTATAGCGCCCACTAAATGCCTAATCAGCCCAACGGCAACTTCCGCACTAAATAGCACTGGCGCTTGCATGGTTGGGAGTTGCTTAGCGCCTAAATGTGAAATCGCTCTATCGGCCGCCTGCTTACCAACCCAATTTGCTGATTTTAATTCACTAAAATCGCGTGATGAAGTATAAGCATAATTACTTTCCATCTGCCCTGCTTGTTCAGCAATGACAGAACATGAAAGAGAATGTGAACTTGCGCAGTAACCTTGTAACATCCCTAAACTATTACCATACACATAAACACCATAGCGACTACTAAAATAACCACCATCAGTATTAATTAATTTTGAATGATTGAGCGCGGTTAATTCAGCTTGTTTGGCCTGCTCAATAGCATTATCGACATTCAAATCACTTGGGTAAAATAAATCTAAATCAGGTGGATTAAATGCCATTTGGCTTGCATCTCCCAAACCGGAGCAAGGATCGGGCGAGGTATATTGCATAATATTAATTGCCATATCCACCGTTTGCAAAATTGCCTGTTCGGATAAGTCATTGGTTGACGCACTGCCTTTACTTTGATTTTGATAAACAGTTATAGATAGCGCACCATCACTATTAAACTCAACATTTTCAGTTTCGCCAAGACGCGTGCTTACACTAATACCCGTTGATTGATTAATTGACACCTCAACAGCATCAACACGTGATTTTGCTTGATTAATAGCATTAGCGACAATTGCTGATAAATGTTCTTTTTGGTTTAAGGCTTCTTTTTTATTCTGTTCAATGCTCATTTTATTATTTTCTACAATTCTGCTAGTGATACGTTATAATAAGCCAGAATTGAATATTAGTTAACAAAAGAAATAATATGAATCACAATCAAGAGACAAATCTAGAACCCAATTTTGCTATTGACAATGAAGACGAAGAAATCATTTACGTTAGCAAAAGTGAAATCAAACGCGATGCCGAAGCCCTTAAAAAATTAGGTATTGAACTTGTCAATTTAAGTAAAAACGAACTAGAAAAAATCCCTCTAGATGAAGATCTTATTTATGCCATTGAACTTGCGCAGAAAATAAAAAAAGAAGGATATCGCCGACAAATTCAATACATTGGCAAACTGCTACGTAGCCGTGATATTGAACCTATCAGCCAAGCGCTTGATAAACTAAAAAATCGCCACAATCAGCAAATTGCCCTATTTCACAAACTCGAAAAGCTACGCGATGACCTGATCACAACTGGCGATGCTGAAACCATTATGGACTTATACCCAACAGCCGATCGCCAGCAACTGCGCACCTTAGCGCGTTTAGCTAAAAAAGAGCAAGAAACCAATAAACCCGTAAAATCGGCAAGGCAAATTTTTCAATATTTAAAAGAATTGAGCGATATAGAATAATCTTTATAATGTACCGCTTATTATTAATAACAAACACTATATAAATTTAGATAGAGGATACAAAAATGGGACTTTTAAATGTACCAGCAGGTAAAGAATTACCAGATGATATTTACGTTGTGATTGAAATTCCAGCTAACGCAGATCCAATAAAATATGAAGTCGATAAAGACACCGGTGCTGTATTTGTTGACCGTTTTATGGCAACAGCAATGTTTTATCCATGCAACTACGGTTATATTAATCACACATTATCATTAGATGGCGATCCAGTTGATGTATTAGTCCCAACACCATACCCATTACAACCGGGCTCTGTTATCCGCTGCCGTCCTGTTGGTGTATTAAAAATGACTGACGAAGCTGGCCAAGATGCAAAACTAGTTGCAGTGCCTCATAGCAAACTATCAAAAGAATATGATCACATTAAAGATGTTGATGATTTACCTGAATTACTTAAATCACAAATCAAACACTTTTTCGAACAATACAAAGCATTAGAAAAAGGTAAATGGGTTAAAGTTGACGGTTGGGACAATGCTGAAGCAGCCCGCAAAGAAATTATTGAGTCATTTGAACGAGCAAAAAATAAATAAAATTAAGTAATAAAAAACTCCAACAAAGCCATAAATACCATTTATGGCTTTTATTTTATATAGGGGCTATTGATTTTCCATTATCAATGGTACAAATAAGTTATATCGGAGCGGTGCGTATGATATGGCGAAAAATGTAAAGAAAATTATGATTAATACAAAAAATCAACAACCTCTAATATATTGACTTTCGAAATAATTTAAAAGATTCAATTACCCAGCAATTTACTTTTTATCAATTAATAAGTGACTGTCTAAAAATTTAAGAAAAACTGTATTCTAAGTAAAAAAAATTGTTATTAACATCTTGCTTTCGATTATAAATTATGCGGTAATAGCAATGGGCAAACAACATGGTAAAAAATTACGGAAACGATTCACCTTAATTGATGTAACCTTGAGTACACGATTATGGTTTTGAGCTACATAATTAATACAATGTTAATACCCATACGAGCCGAAAGGCTAATTATTAATTATTGTTAGGATGTCTAGTAAATGAATAAGAAAACAGGCCAAGTGAAATGGTTTAATGAAAGTAAAGGTTTTGGTTTTATTACCCCTGCTGATGGAAGCAAAGATGTATTCGTTCATTTTTCTGCTATTTCAGGTGACGGTTTCAAAACCTTAGCTGAAGGGCAACAAGTTGAATTCGCTATCCAAGATAGCCCTCGCGGACCAGCCGCTGCTGAAGTTGTTGTTATCTAATAATCGAAGCTTAAAAAATTCATTTTCATACAGCAAAACGCCCATTCGCAAATGGGCGTTTTTTATATTCTAAAATTACCTAACTTAATGCATAAAAAAAGCGACCCTAAGGCCGCCTTTAAACAAAGCTAAATGTTAATTATTTCTTAGAAATAACCGCAATTAAGTCTAGAACTTTGTTTGAATAACCCACTTCGTTATCATACCAAGAAACAAGTTTAACAAAGTTATCGCTTAATTGGATACCTGCTTTAGCATCAAATACAGATGTGCAAACTTCACCTAAGAAATCAGTAGAAACAACATCATCTTCTGTATAACCAAGAACGCCTTTCATTGGACCTTCAGCAGCGGCTTTGATTGCTTTACAGATATCTTCGTATTTAGCAGGTTTAGCTAAACGAGCTGTTAAGTCAACTACAGAAACGTCTGGAGTAGGAACACGGAAAGCCATACCTGTTAATTTACCATTTAATTCAGGGATAACTTTACCTACTGCTTTAGCAGCACCAGTTGATGAAGGGATGATGTTTTGAGCAGCACCACGACCACCACGCCAATCTTTATGAGATGGACCATCAACAGTTTTTTGAGTTGCAGTAGTTGCGTGAACAGTAGTCATTAACGCTTCAACGATACCAAAGTTGTCGTTGATAACTTTAGCTAATGGCGCTAAACAGTTAGTAGTACATGATGCGTTAGAAACGATATCTTGACCTGCATAATCTTTATCATTCACACCGATAACAAACATTGGCGTGCTATCTTTTGAAGGACCAGTTAAAACAACTTTTTTAGCGCCAGCTTGGATGTGTTTACGCGCAGTTTCGTCAGTTAAGAATAAACCAGTTGCTTCTGCAACAACATCAACACCGACTTCGTTCCATTTTAAGTTTGCAGGATCGCGTTCAGCAGTAACACGGATTGTTTTACCGTTAACAACCAATTTACCGTCTTTAACTTCAACTGTACCGTCAAAACGACCGTGAGTTGAATCATATTTAAGCATATAAGCCATATATTCAACATCTAATAAATCGTTGATTGCAACAATTTCAATGTCTGAACGTTTTTGAGCAGCACGGAAAACAATACGGCCAATACGGCCAAATCCATTAATACCTACTTTGATTGTCATAACAATTACCTTCTTTTTTTGAGTTTTTAATGTAAAAATCCTTTCGTGTAAACTATCAAATTTTATAGGTTTATTCAAGAAGATTCCTAATAATTAAACACGAATTGATTAAATAGATTAGACCAAGTGTAGATAAGATAAATTATCGCAAATAAAATCATCGTGTTATTTAAAATAACGGCCCAGTATGATAAGACATACTATAGTTAAACATTATTGTAAAAAGTTTATATGCGCGATAGATTCAACTGGATAAAAAGCGGGCTGAAACATTTTCTTTAAATATCTATTAAAACAGCAATAAACTATATTATATACTAATAACTCAGCTTAGTTGTTAGCGCATTTTGATGCTGGAGCAAGACAAATAAAATAAATCATCGTTTTTTTTGGTGATTTAAGCGTTCTGATTGGGTGTTTTTTTGTTAAAAAATAGACAAAAAACATGAATAAAATCAATACCTTTTCTAACCGATTTTTAATGGAAAATTGGATTTTTTAAGAATTAAAAGCGATTATTGGTTTGGTTGTTTGGGACTTATGTTGTTGTAGTAATTAACCACGACAACACAAGCCCAGTTTTACTGGTCCGCCCCAACTACGCGGAGGGCTGTTCTTTGTTAGATTATCCTATACCTGCACTATAACCACCCCCGCGGCCCAAGGATTAAGAACTAAGATATAAAAACTAAGGTGTGGTGCAAACAGCCCAATAACTGTAGCTAGCAAGGAAGTAGCTGACGTGAC